>JALYLZ010000176.1 GCA_030774015.1 Actinomycetota bacterium
GAGGCGGAGTCGAGGCGAGCGAGCCGGAGGCGAGGGAGACCGAGCGCAGCCGGAGCGAGTTCCCGCGAAGCGGAAAGCACTTACGCGCGCATGGCGTCGATCAGGATCTCCGCGACCTCCGGCCGGCTGAACTCCGGCGGCGGCTTCTCGCCGTTCCGCAGCATCTCCCGAACCTTCGTTCCCGACAGGATCACCCGCACGTCGTCGCCGTGGGGGCAGGTCTTCGGCGACGCCATTCCCTCGCATCGCAAGCAGTAGAACGAGTGCTCGAAGAACAGCGGCGTGATCCCGAGCTCGTCCGGCTCGAAGCTCTCGAAGATCTTCTGGGCGTCGTACGTGCCGTAGTACGAGCCCACGCCGGCGTGGTCGCGGCCCACGATGAAGTGCGTGCAGCCGTAGTTCTTCCGGCAGATGGCGTGCCAGATGGCCTCCTTGGGACCGGCGTAGCGCATGGCCGCCGGGAACACGCTCATCATGGCCCGGTCCTTCGGGTAGTAGTTCTCGAACAGGATCTCGTAGCAGCGCATCCGGACATCGGCGGGGACGTCGTCGTCCTTGGTGGCCCCCACCAAGGGATGCAGCAGGAGCCCGTCCACGATCTCCAGGGCGCACTTCTGGATGTACTCGTGCGCGCGGTGCACGGGGTTGCGGGTCTGGAACCCGACCACGCGTTTCCACCCCCGCTCCCGGAAGGCGTCGCGGGTCTCGCGCGGCGTCATGCGGTACTGCTGGAAGGTGTGGTGCTCGGGGAGCCGCAGGGCCTTCACCTCGCCGGCCAGGCACCAGTCCCCGGCCTGGTGGAGCGCCTTCACTCCGGGATGTTCGAGTTCCTCGGTCCCGAACACGGCCTGGGCCTCGGTCTCCCGGTCCCGGCGGAACGCCTCCTGCACCTCCAGGACCGCGAGCGGCTCAGCCCCCTCTCGCGCCACCAGGGCCACGGCGCCGGCCCGGCCCACCCGTTTCATCTCATCGTCGTCGACCGAGAGCGTCACCGGGATGGACCACGGCAGCCCGGAGGTCAGGTGCATGGTCTCCAGGATGGAGCGGTAGTCCTTCTCGCCCTGGAAGCCGGTCAGCGGGGACAGCGCGCCGACCGTCAGCATCTCCAGGTCGGACAGCTCCCGCTGGCCCACGTGCACCTTCGGATAGTGCTGGGCGTCCCGGGCCAGGGATTCGGCGTCCGCCCCGGCGACCAGGAGGTCGACCAGCGTTCCGCCGTGGGGCGCGATCGTGTCCTGCTCGAGCATGCGTTGGCCTTTCGAGTCGATCGGGATGGGGCCCTAGCATAGAGGCTCGGATCGGGGCTCCGAGGTGGCGGCGTCGCTCAGCTCGCCGGAGCCGCGCTCGGCATGCGGGCGAGGACCCCCGGGTATACTCCCGCGACCGGACGGAGCACTCCCCGACAACCCCGTTCCGGCCCACCAGGAGACCCCGCGTGCACCCCACCCTCCCCGAGGAACTCGTCCACACGCTGAACCAGCGATTCGAGCGAACGGATCCGAGAGACATCCTGGCCTGGCTGCTGCTGGACTCCGGCCTGGAGCGCGTGGCCGTGGCGTCGTCGTTCCAGGCCGAGGGGACCTGCGTGATGGACATGGCGGTCGCGATCCGTCCCGACGTCCCGGTGCTGTTCCTGGAGACCGGGTTCCACTTCGCGGAAACCCTGGCCTTCAAGGAGAAGCTCTCCGAGGAGCTCGGGCTGAACGTGATCGACCTGGTCGGCGAGCACACCGTGGAGTCGCAGGCGGCCGCGTTCGGCGAGCGCCTGTACGAGTCCGATCCGGCTGCCTGCTGCAACCTGAACAAGGTCGTCCCGTTCACCCGGGCCCTGCGCGACCACGACGCGTGGGTCACCGCCCTTCGCCGCGACTCCTCCCCCACCCGGGTGTCGACGCCGATCGTCGAGCAGTACGAGCTGGAGCCGGGGAGCTGGATGGTGAAGGTGAACCCGCTGGCCACGTGGACCCGCCGAGACGCCTGGGCCTACCTGGCGGAGCGCAACCTGCCCCATAACCCGCTGTACGACCTCGGATACGCCCAGATCGGCTGCGCGCCGTGCACGCGGATGGTCGTGCCCGGCGAGCACGAGCGAGACGGCCGGTGGGACGGTTCCCAGAAGGTGGAGTGCGGCATCCACGTCCACGAGGCGGCCCGCCAGGCGCTCCTCGCCGGTCCACGCGACCGGTAGCCCTCCCCGCGAACTCGTTGCGAAGTGCCACGGCAGCTCCCCCAGGAAACTCGTCGCGAAGTGGCCTCTGATCGGATCGCGAGGCGTCATGCTGAAACGACGCGCTCCTCGATCGACTTCACGATGGCGCCCCCCCCGACCTCGCCACGAGCGACGCCCATCGTGAGCTCGTAGGCATCGTCGCCGGAGAGAACGAGGCGGTAGCCGTTCAGCCTGAGGAAAACGTCCATGGCAGCGAAGGCCACGCGTTTGTTCCCGTCCGCGAAGGCGTGGGCCGTGCACAGATGGAAGAGGTACGCGGCCGCCTGGTCGAGGACCGTGGGATGGAGCATTCGCTCGCCGAAGGTGGCCGCGGGCTGGGCGAGCGCGGACTCGAGGGCGGCCTCGTCCCGGAGCCCGTGCGCACCTCCGAACGAGTCGATCAGGTCTCGGTGCATCGCGAGGACGAACCGCTTGGAGAGGAACCTACTCGGCAAGGCGACGATAGACCTCGGCGCGCTCTCGCTTCGACGCGAGGTAGGCCAGTGCCGCCTCGATCTCCTCGCGCGAGCTGCCGGGCGGTGTCACCAGCAGCGTGTTTCCCGCGAGTTCGATCTCGACGTCGGAGTTGCCCTCTATGCCGAGGAGCTCCAGCACCTCGCGAGGAAGGATGAGCCCCCACGAGTTCCCGATCCTGGTCAGCCGGCGTCGCACGGGCGCGATTCTAACATCGTTCTAACGGGTGAACGGCCCCCGCAAGGTCGGCTCCCGCCCTCTGAAGCGGAGTCCGTCTCAGGAGCGCCGTGGAACGATGAAGGTCACGTTCGAGACAGTGAACAGCAGCTCGCCGAGGTCGCCGTCGATTCGGACGCCCCGGTAGGTGAGGCCGGGCACCACCTCGGGCAGCTTCAGGGACACGCTCACGCCTCCCGAGCGAAGGACCAGTGAGCCGTTCTCGATCGCGGGCTGCACCGCGACCTCGCCGGGGACGCTGTCTCCCGACACCCGGACCTCGCCGCCGGCCAGCCGCACCGTCACCGGCACCCCTTGGCTGCGAAGCGCCTCGGTGATGTCGGCCCCGGTCATGGCCACCGATCCGCTGCCGCTACGGGCCCGGATGGAGCCCTCGTGCTTCGACAGGAAGACCTGGCTCGGCGAGAAGCGGATGTCGCGAAGGTCGAGCGTGGCCGACTCGAAGTGCACGCCACCCGACGTGAACGAGTCCGCGTGCACGGACGCGGAGGGGATGTGGCCGGACGCGACCTCGGGGATGAAGAGCACGCCGCCGAACGACACCGAGGCCGTTTTCGACAGATGCAGCGAGCGCTGGAGCTGCCCGCCCACCCAAGACTGGGCCCAGAACCGGGCACCGACGTCCGCCGCGACGTACACGACGAGCAGGACCGCCAGCGCGACGAGCAGCTTGCGCATCGCTCGGCTGGGTCAGCCCACGATCCAGAGCGCGTCGCGCTCGACCGTAACCGTGAGCCGCTCCCGGGTCCCCAGGTAGTCGCCGTCCACCTGGAGCGGGAACGGCGAGCTCCCCTCGATCTCGACCTCCGTCGCGTCGTGGACGTAGTCCATGTCCCTGCGCTTGACGTGCTTCCCGGAACCGAACAGCTGGACGATGAGGCGAAGGGCCGAACGCCTGGCCAGGCGCCGCGCGGTCAGCACGTCGAGCCCGCCATCCAGCGAGGCCTGCGGTGTCACCTTGATCCCCCACCGCTTGTAGTACGTGTATGGATTGCTCCGCCCGATCAGCACGCTGATGGCCTCGACGGGCTCCCCTCCGTCCACCCGAACGGTCAGATCCGGGTCACGGCCCGCGTAGCTCAACAGCGCCGAGCGGAGCACCGCGGAGAGCGCCGCCCGCTCGTAGGCCTGCTTCGAGGGAGCCTTCGCCTCGTCCACGCGGGCCATGGCCAGGGCGTCCAGCCCGATCCCGCAGGCGAACGCGAACCGCCGTCCGCCCGCGTTCCCCACCGGGACCAGCCGCCCTCGCCCTTCCAGGGCCCATCCGATGAGCAGGCCCGTCGCCTCCACGGGGTCCTCCGGGATGCCCAGGACCCTGGCCAGGACGTTGGTCGCCCCGCCGGGGATGATCCCGAGGCCCGCGTCGGTTCCGGCCAGCCCGTTGATGGCCTCGTTCAGCGTTCCGTCTCCGGAGAACACCACCACCAGGTCATAGCCGTCGGCCGCGGCGGCGCGGGCGAGCTCCATGGCGTGGCCCCGCCCGGTGGTCTCGTCGACGTCCAGCTTGAAGTCCGCGGCCAGGGCCTTCTCGATGACGTCGAGCTTCGCGCGCGACACGGTCCGGGCCACCGGGTTCACCACCAGCAGCACCCGCTGGGGCCGGGGGCGGCCGCTTCCGCCCGAGACCGGCGGAAGCAGGGCGACCTCCTCGGTGCCCTCCAGCCGGCGGTCGAACGAGGCTCGCTCGCCGTCCACCACCACGGTCCCGGCCCGGGCGATCTCGCCGAACCGCGACCCGTACTTCTCGGAGAGGGCCCCGACGAGGTCCTGGACGCTGTCGCCGTGGACGTCGACCGTCGAGGTCCCGGCCAGCTCCCGAAGCGCCGCGAACAGCCTCACGCTGGCCACGGCAGCTCCCACGTGGCGTAGATGAACCGCGCGACCCGCTGGGCCAGCTCGTCGGTGAAGCCGTCCTCGGCGTGGCCGAAGGGCCGGGCCAGCAGCAGCCGCTTCGGCGAGCCCGCCCGGCGATACAGCCGCCAGGCCTCCTCCTCGTCGAAGAAGTGGTCGTCGCGGCCGTGGACGATCAGCAGGGGCACCGGAGCGATCTTTCCCACCAGGTCCTCCGGCGACTCCGGGCGCTCCCACGTTTCGGGGAGCCGCACGCCGGCCGCTCGCATCAGGCGCCGCCCCCGGGCCGAGCCGGTGAGCCAGGTCATCCGCCGGATCGCCGCGGAACGGTGGCCGTCCCACCGCGCTGGCGTGGAGATCGCCACCACCGCGTCGACCCCGCCCACCAGCGCGGCGTGGCGGATCACGGCGATGCCCCCCATCGAGCCGCCCACGGTGGCGACGTTCGCGTGGCCGTCTGCGCGCACCCGTTCGACCACCGCGGCGACGTCGTCGACCTCGAGGGTCCCGAAGGTGGTGACGCCCTCGCTCTCGCCGTGTCCGCGGAAGTCGAACCCGTAGACGGTGAACCACCGGGCCAGCGCGTCGGCGAACTGGGCGGGCCTGGGCTTGCGGTGCCAGCCGGAGAACCCGTGGCAGAGCACGATGGCCGGCTCGGCGTCGCCGACCCGCGTGCCGGATAGCGTGACGCCGTCGACCGTCGTCACCTGGAAGCGTTGCGCGGGGCCCGTGAACTCGCGAGACAGCGCGCGGGAGAGCGATGGCATGCCGGAACGATACCGCGAGCGCTTCGGATCCACTCCCGGTGCCTCGACGGCCCGCCGGCCCCCGAGCGATGGCCGGTCTGCTACCCTCGCGGCGGCTGTGGCCCGGCTCGTTCTGCTCTCCGATCGTTCCCCCGAGCAGGCGCTTCCTTCGGTGATGGCCGGCGGCCTCGACCTGAAGGTAGAGCCCCTGTCGGTGGACTCGCTCGCCCGGCTTCCGGACCTCGGACCCGAGGCGGTTCTGGTCGACGCCGGCGCCGATCCCGAGGCCGCCCACGCCCTCCTGGAGACCCTGGTGGCTGCCGGCAGCCACGTTCCCGTCGTGGCGATCGTCCAGCGCCGGGACCTGGAAGCGTTCGGGTGGGAGCTGGTGGCGGACGAGCTGCTGTATCCGGACGCCTCGGCCCCGGAGGTCCAGGTTCGCCTGGCCATGCTCCGCCGCCGGACCGGCGGGGCCGCCGAGGGCGCGATCCGCCTGGGGCGCCTGATCCTGTCCGCCGACACCTACCAGGTCACCGTGGAGGGCCGGCCGCTCGACCTCACGTACAAGGAGTTCGAGCTCCTGCGGTTCCTGGCCTCCCGGCCCGGGCGGGTGTTCACGCGCGCGGGGCTGTTGCGGGAGGTGTGGGGCTACGACTTCTACGGAGGCACCCGGACCGTGGACGTGCACATCAGGCGCCTCCGCGCCAAGCTCGGCCCCGAGCACGAGCACCTCATCGAGACGGTGCGAGGAGTGGGGTACCGGGCGGCGGACCTCCCGCCCGATCGGTCCTGACGCGACCCGTTACGCGGCTCGGGGACCCTCGTGCCCGGCCGGACGAAGGCGCGTCCGCAGGTGGTTGTTCACGTCGAAGACGCCGGGCGTGGCCCAGGCGTCGTCGTCGGCCGCGCGCCGGGCGATGGAGGAGGACACCTCGCCCGACATGGTGACCACGGCCTCCAGGACCTCGACCCGGATGGCCTCCTTGCGGGTGAACGGGTCCTCGCGCAGCCGGTCGACCAGGAGGGCCCGGATCTCGCCGTCCGTGGGCCGCCCCGCCCACGACGCCCCGAGCCAGGAGTACTCGTCGAATCCCGACGACCGCGTGCCCATGCCACCTCACCTTCCCCGCGAGCCCCGTCGGCCCGCGTTCGATGACTGGCGCCGCTGTCGTCGGATGCCGGCAGGCGTGACGGTGGACCGGCGGTCACGGCTCGGGGGGTTTTGTCCCCGCGAAACGAAACGGAGAAACCGAACCAAGCGTCCATTCCTTCCCGCTTGAACCGGTGAGACCGGCGAACGGAGCGGGTATGGTCGGGACCGGATGGGTGCCGTCGACGCCGCCGCCGAAGGGCTCCGAAGCCTGGCCGCCGAGCTCGAGCACGTCGTGTCGCAGGGCGCGGACCGGGCCGAGGCCTGGCTGACCTCGCCGGCGGGACGGCGGTTCCGCAAGAACGCGGCCCGGGCCGTGCTGATCGGCACGCCGCTGCTGTTCCGGCACCGGTTCTTCCGGTACACGTGGACGGGACGGCTGATCGAGCTGGCCGGCGGCGCCGCCCTGCTGATCAAGCTGGCGGAGGCCATCCGGGATTGGGAGCCCGAGCTGTCGCCGGGCTCCTCCGCGGAACCGGCTGCGGGACCCGCCTACTCCTGAGGCTCGGGTTCGGGGCGGTCGCCGCGTTCCTTGCGGATCAGCGCGATCAGGTCGGGGTCCACCAGGCTCACGGTCATCAGGGTGTCCCCGATCTGCACCACCTCGTCCCCGGTGAGCTCCACCTTGCCCTGGGGGTCGGCCGTGGAGAACCCCAGCGGCGCCCGGACCCGGTGCCCGTTCACGAACGTGCCGTTGGCCGAGTCCAGGTCCTGAAGTGTGGGGCGGCGCCCCCGCAGGCTCACCTTGGCGTGGGCGCGGGAGGCCTTGGGGTCGTCCAGGACCAGGTCGCACGAGGTTCCCCGGCCGATCACGAACTCGTCGCCCGAGACCTCGACCGTGGTCCCACGATGCTCGCCCGACTGTACGGTGAGCCACAGCTTCGGCGCCGACACGAACGTCTTCGACTCGTCCACGGCCATCCCTTCCGACGGCCCGGAGCGTCGCCCATGCCCACCCGGCCTGTCAACGTCCGCCCGATGCACCGCGTCACCAAGAATTAACGCCGCGGAAACCATGCCGTCACCGCTGCGGCGGTAGCCTGCCCGCGACCGCCGAGCAGCGAAGGGGGAGCCCATGACCACGCCCAAGGACGTCCTGAGCATGGCCAAGGAGGCCGGAGCTCAGATCGTCGACCTGCGGTTCTGCGACCTTCCCGGCCTCATGCAGCACTTCTCCATCCCGTTCTCCGCGCTGGACGAGGAGGGATTCGAGATCGGGTTCGGCTTCGACGGCTCCTCCATCCGCGGCTTCCAGGAGATCCAGGAGTCCGACATGCTGCTGCTGCCGGACTCCGAGGCCGCCTACATGGATCCCTTCCTGGAGCACCCCACGCTGGTCGTGCACTGCTTCGTGAAGGACCCGGTGACGGGCGAGATGTACTCGCGGGACCCCCGCTACATCGCCAAGAAGGCCGAGCTGTACCTGAAGCAGACCGGGATCGCGGAGACGAGCTACTGGGGACCGGAGTGCGAGTTCTACATCTTCGACTCGATCCGGTTCGACCAGAACCAGCACGAGGGCTACTACCACATCGACGCCATCGAGGGCGTGTGGAACTCGGGGAAGGACGAGCCCGGCGGCAACAAGGGCTACAAGCCCCGGTACAAGGAGGGGTACTTCCCGCTTCCGCCCATGGACCACTACCAGGACCTCCGCAGCGAGATGCTGTTGAAGCTCCAGGAGGTCGGGATCACCGTGGAGGTCCAGCACCACGAGGTCGGCACGGCCGGGCAGGCCGAGATCGACATCCGCTACGACACGCTGCTGCGGACCGCCGACAACGTCATGAAGTACAAGTACGTGGTCAAGAACACGGCCCGCCAGCGCGGCAAGACCGTGACCTTCATGCCCAAGCCGATCTTCCAGGACAACGGCTCCGGGATGCACACGCACCAGAGCCTGTGGAAGGAAGGCGAGAACCTGTTCTGGGACGAGGTCGGCTACGCCGGGATCAGCGACATGGCCCGGTGGTACATCGGCGGGCTGCTCACCCACGCCCCGGCCCTGCTGGCGTTCGCGGCGCCCACGACGAACTCCTACCGGCGGCTGGTCCCGGGCTACGAAGCGCCGATCAACCTGGTGTACTCGCAGCGCAACCGATCGGCCTGCGTGCGGATCCCCGTGTACTTCAAGACGCCGGCGGCGAAGCGCCTCGAGTTCCGCTCGCCGGACCCGTCGTGCAACCCGTACCTGGCGTTCGCGGCGATGCTCCAGGCCGGGCTGGACGGGGTGAAGAACAAGATCGAGCCGCCCGACCCCATCGACAAGGACCTGTACGACCTCCCGCCCGAGGAGGCGGGGCAGGTCAGGCAGGTGCCGGGGTCGCTCGAGGAGGTGCTGGACGCCCTGGAGGCCGACCACCAGTTCCTGCTGGAAGGCGGCGTGTTCACCCAGGACGTCATCGACACCTGGATCGAGTACAAGCGCAAGAACGAGCTGGACCAGGTGCGGCTTCGCCCACACCCCTGGGAGTTCTCGCTTTACTTCGACATCTAGGCACAGACCAGCCCAAGTCGGGCACATCGAGACGGGCTCATACCCCGTCTCGATGCTTTCTCGGGCAGGCTTGGGGGTGCCCCGGGCGTGAGACGGCTACGTCGAATGACGTGGCCGGGAAAGCGCCGATGGGCCATTGTGCTTCCCCCGCTCCCTCGGCTACGGTTTCCTGGCACCACACATCGATGGCCCGCAATCGACCAGCGCCGGGGGGTGATCCGATGGACGAGCAGAGCGAGTCCAAGTGGCTCGACCTCTCCGGAGTGGACAGCGAGCTGGGAGAGAACTCCCACGGCGATCCGGAGGGTATCGGGGGAGCGCAAGACCAACCCTCGGCGGATGCCCTTCCGGCCTCCCGGCCCATGCCGAGCGAGCTCGTCCAGCGCGTGGCCGATACCGCCAACATGATCGAGCTTTTGATGCGCGACCTGTGGACCCAGGCGGAGCAGGAGAGCGAGAGCATCCGCGACTCCGCCCGCCGGCAGGCCGACAACATCCTGGCCGACGCCCAGCGGGCCGCCCGCCGGACCCTCGAGCAGGCCCGGGACCGGGCCGAGGTCATCGTGGGGGCGGCCAAGATGGAGGCCACCAAGGTCGCGGGCGACGCCGAGCGGCTGGCCCGCGAGTTCCTGGGACGGCTTTCCTCGCTGGTGACCCCGTCCGAGATGGGTTCGGGGGCCGAGACCTCCCCGGAGGCCCCGGAACGCCCGAACTCCTACTGACGGGCCGGAGACGACCATGGCGCCCCGCGGATACCGGAAGTACCGCTTCCGGCTGTGGCGCCGCCGCCTGAAGGCCCAGTATCGGGGCCGCGTCACGCACCAGGCGCCTGAGGGGCTGCCCTACGAGGAGCCCCACCAGGAGGAGTCACCGCGCTTCGAGGAGTCCCGCCAGGTGGAGCCCCGCGAGGCCCTGCTCTTCCCCGAGTCGCACCACGAGCCGCCGCTGTTCCCGGAGCCACGCGAGGAGACCCCGCTCTTCCCAGAGTCGCACCAGGAGCCGCCGCTCTTCCCGCCGCCACGCGAGGAGGCCCCGCTCTTCCAGGACACGCCCCTCTTCCAGGACACGCCACGCGAGGAGGCCCCGCTCTTCCAGGACACGCCCCTCTTCCATGAGGCCAACTACCAGGCGCCGGCCGAGCGAGCCCGGGACGAGGCCTACGAGATCCTGGCCCAGGCTCGGCAGACCGCCACGGAGATCGTGCGGAATGCGCAGCAGCGCGCCGACGCCATCCTGACCTCCGCCCGCACCCAGGCCCAGTTCCTGTCCTCGGAGACGAGGAACCTGTCCCAGGAGTTCCTGGACAGCCTCCGCCTGCTGGGCCACCGGGCCCCGGCCCCGGGCAAGGCCGACGAGCCCACGGAGATCGTCCGGCGGCTCTCGGCGTCCCCTCCGACGCGCCCGGACATCCCGGGCCGGAACGACGAGGGCCGTCCGTCGACGAACGGATCCTCGAACGGCGGCGGCGAGGCCGGCGCGACCAGGTTCCGGCAGCCGGGTGGGGTCGTCGGCGACCCGTCGGAGCCGGGCCCCGCGGCCTGAGCCCGGCAGCCCGCGCCCGACCCTCCCTTACTCGTCCTCGCCGTAGAACACGCGCTCCATGGCCCGCCGGGCCCGGCGGGTGATCCGCCGGTAGTCCTCCAGGAAGGCCTGCCGCGGGTACTCCTCGTAGCCCAGCCTCCGGGCCAGCGCCACCTGGTCCTCCGGGGCGGGGGGGACGGCCTCGGCGTGGACCCGGCGATCCACCTCCAGCGCGTCCTTCACGTCGGACAGGAACGTGAATGCCTCGCCCAGGGCCAGCGCCACGCTGTCCTCCATGAACCTGGCCGCGGCCAGGGCCTCAATGGCGTCGAGGGTCCGGCGGGTCCGGACCTCGGGGTGCTCGCCGCCGTGGCGCATCAGGGCCAGCTCCACGGCGAACTGCACGTCGGCCAGGCCGCCGTACCCCACCTTGAAGGCGAACCGGGCCGCCTCCGGGGGGCGGACCCGTTCCCGTTCCATCCGCACCCGCATCCGCCGGATCCCCGCGGTCCAGGATGCCGGCAGCTGTTCCGGATAGGCGAAGTCCCCGGCCAGCGACTCGAACCGCCGCCCGAGCCCCGGGTCACCCGCGACGAACCTGGCCCGCACCAGCGACTGGAACTCCCAGGGCTCGGCCCATCGCTCCCAGTACTCCAGGAACGCGGCCACGGAGCGGGCCAGCGGGCCGCTCCGTCCCTCCGGCCGGAGGTCCGGATCGGGCTCCCAGCCGGCCTGCCGGATCCCGGCCAGGACGCGCTCGGCCCCGCCGGCGGCTTCCCGGAAGGCCTCCGGACCCTCGCCCTCGTACACGAAGACCAGGTCCAGGTCCGAGGCGAAGTTCAGCTCCTCGGCCCCCAGCTTGCCCAGCCCGATCGCCGCGAACGGCACCCGGGGGCCGGCCGCGGCCACCGCCTCCGCCACCACCCGGTCCGCGATCCCGGCCAGGGACAGACCGACCTCCTTCGGTCCGAGCTCCCGGGCCGCGTAGCCGGCCACCACGCCGACCAGCCGGGCGTCGAGGTCCGGGTCGCCGCCGGCCGCCGGCGCGGCGATGTCGGGGCGGCCCACCATCAGGTCCGTGGCGAAGGAGCTGGCGGCGACGACGTGGGCCAGCCGGCGGGCCAACCCGGGGTCGGTGGCCAGCCGGTCGGCCAGGTCGGGACGTTCCGCCATGGCCCGGGCCACCCGCTCCAGCCGGGTCAGCGCCGCGTCCGGGTTCGCCGCCAGGGCCAGCGCGGGCGCCATCACCGGGAAGACGTGGGCGAGGACCTTCCCCAGCCGGGTCTCCGGGTCCACCAGCCGGTGCAGGACCTCGAACGCGGGCGCGGGGCCGCGAAACCCCAGCCCGGCCAGGAGCTCCTCGGTGGCCGGCCGGTCCAGGCCGGGCCGGGGAACCGGCGGCCCGGCGAACGCCTCCAGCAGCGGACGGTAGAACAGCCGCTCGTGGAGGCCCCGGACCAGCTCGGTCTCCCGTTCGTAGGCCCGGGCAAGCTCCTCGGGCCCGGACAGGCCGAGGGACCGGGCCAGCCGGGAGCGGGCGGGACGGTCCTCCGGCAGCTCGTGGGTCTGGAGGTCGCGGACCATCTGGAGACGGTGCTCCACGCGCCGGAGGAACCGGTACGCGTCGGCCAGTGCGCGGGCGTCCGATTCGGCCACGTAGCCCTCGTCGGCCAGGACGCCCAGCGCGCGCAGGGTGTTGGGCTCCCGCAACCGCCGGTCCCGCCGGCCGTGCACGATCTGAAGGAGCTGGACGGCGAACTCGACGTCGCGGATGCCGCCCCGGCCCCGCTTGACCTCGACGGCCTCCTTGCCCCGAGCTCGCACGTACTCCTCGATGCGGACCTTGGTCCGCCGGACCTCCTCGATGGCACCCGGGGCCAGCTCCGCCGGGTACACGAACTCCGCGACCGCCTCCACGAACCGCCGCCCCAGCGCGAGGTCGCCCGCCACGGGACGGGCCTTGAGCAGCGCCTGGCGCTCCCACGTCGCGGCGTGCGAGGCGTAGTAGTCCACGGTGGCCTCGAAGGACCGGGAGAGGGCCCCACCCCGGCCCCCTGGGCGGAGCGCCGCGTCGACCCGCAGCGCCGTCCCCTCCGCGGTGGGCTCGGACAGCAGCCGGATCAGGGAGGTCGCCGCGGCCTCCGCTTCCTGCTGCGCCTCCGGCCCGCCGCCGGGGTGCAGGAACACCACGTCGACGTCGGAGGCGTAGTTGAGCTCCTCGCCTCCCAGCTTCCCCAGGCCGATCACGGCGAGGCCGGACCCCTCGGCGGCCCGGGACAGGCAGGCTTCCGCCACCGCGCTGATCTCGGCGA
The DNA here is from genome assembly GCA_030774015.1 of Actinomycetota bacterium. Lineage (NCBI taxonomy): Bacteria > Bacillati > Actinomycetota > Actinomycetota bacterium. The sequence continues at coordinate 12,998 of JALYLZ010000176.1, forward strand.
CGACCTCCTCCAGGCCCGCCCCCAGGAGGTCACGCGCGGCCACCCGGAGCATGGCGCGGAACCGGAACCGCCGAAGACCGGCCTCCGGCCCCAGCCGGACGATGTCTGCCTCGAGCTCCCGATCGAGCTCTTCGCGCCCCCGGGCCTGGAGCTCGGCGAGCGCCTCGACCTCCTCCGGATGCGCCACCAGGAAGTCGGCGGCCGCGCGGGAGAACCCCAGCAGCACCACGGCGGGGCGGAGGACCTCGGGCCGCGCCAGCGCCTCGCGGGCCACGTCGTGCTCACCGACCCTGGACAGCTGGAGCCGGGCCAGCTCGGGGTCGGGAGCCTCGGCCAGTGTCCGGCCGAGGACCTCGGGCGTCAGCACGGCGGCGTCACCACGGGGGCGCCGCCTCGTGGCCGAAGCGCGTCACAGCAGCGGGAAGTACCGCTCCACCTCGAACGGTGTGACCTGGGTGCGGTAGTCCTCCCATTCGCGTTGCTTGTTCCGGAGGAACCACTCGAACACGTGCTCGCCGAGCGCCTCCGCCACCACCTCGTCGTCGGCCATCTCCCGGATCGCCTCCAGCAGGCTGTCCGGGAGCGAGGTGATGCCGCTGGCCCGCCGCTCGTCCTCGGGCATGGCGTAGATGTTGTCCGTGGCCTCCGGCGGCGGCTCCAGTCCCCGGCGGACCCCGTCCAGCCCGGCCGCCAGGACCGCCACGAACGCCAGGTAGGGGTTGCAGGCCGGGTCGATGGCCCGGTACTCGATGCGACAGGCCCGCTCGTCCTTGGGACGGTCCGCGGGGATCCGCACCAGCGCCGAGCGGTTGCGGTGGGCCCAGCACACGTACACCGGCGCCTCGTAGCCGGGAACCAGCCGCTTGTAGGAGTTCACCCACTGGTTGGTGATCGCGGTGATGGCCCGGGCGTGCTCCAGGATCCCGGCCACGAACGCCCGCCCCACCTCCGACAGGCCTCCATCCGATTCGGAGTACAGCGCGTTCCGCTCCCCTTCCAGCAGCCGGAAGTGGGTATGCATCCCGGAACCCTGCACGCCCGCCGCGGGCTTCGGCATGAACGACGCGTGCAGGCCGAGCTCCTGGGCGACCTCTTTCGCCACCAGGCGTAGCGTCATGAGGGAGTCGGCCATGGCCAGCGCGCCGTCCGAGGCCACGTCGATCTCGTGCTGCGAGGGGGCGTCCTCGTGGTGGTACATCTCCACCCCGACCCCCAGGGCTTCGAGGGACAGCGTCGCCCGGCGGCGGAACTCGTCGGCCGCGCCGGCCGTGGTGAGGTCGAAGTACCCTCCTTGGTCGAGAGGAACCAGCTCCCTCGAGGACGACGACAGGAAGAACTCCACCTCCGGCGCGGCCTCGAACCGGTAGCCCATGGCCTCGGCCCGGTCGAGCCCCCGTCGCAGCACGCCGCGCGGATCGCCCTCGAACGGGGTCCCGTCCGGATGCAGGACGTCGCACAGCACGCGGGCCACGGGTTCCTCGCCTCTGGGCCAGGGCAGCAGCCGGAACGTGGACGGGTCCGGGCGGGCCAGCATGTCCGCCTCCTCGACCCGGGCGAATCCCTCCACCGCGGACCCGTCGAACCCCACGCCTTCCCGGAAGGCCCTGTCCAGCTCCGCGCCGGGGATGGCGAACGACTTCAGGAATCCGAGGACGTCCGTGAACCACAGCCGGACGAAGCGGACCCCTCGTTCCTCGACCTCCGCCAGCGCCCGCTCGGCCGCGTCGTCCATGCGGGCATGGTACGCCCGGCCCATGGACCCTTCTCGGATTCGCGAAGCCTTCGCCCTTCGCTATCCTCGTCCGACTCGAACCAGGGGGAGCAGGTGATCAAGCACCAGATCAAGGGAAACGCGAGCCAGATGATCGTGTGCCAGCTGGACCAGGGGCAGACGGTCTATTGCGAGGCCGGGAAGTTCCTGTGGAAGACGGTCAACGTGGGCGTGGAGACCCGGTTCACGACGCACGAGCAGGAGGAGGCCACCAAGGACAAGGGCCTGCTGGGCAAGGCCATGGGCGCGGCAGTGCAGGTGGGCAAGCGCGCGCTGGCCGGCGAGTCGCTGGCCGTCCAGTACTTCACGCCGGCGGGCGGCTCCGGCCTGGTGGCGTTCGCCGGCATGCTGCCGGGCGAGGTCCGCGCCATCGAGCTCGACGGCTCGAAGGGATGGACGGCGGAGAAGGACGCCTTCGTGGCCGCGGAAACGACGGTGAAGTTCGACATCAAGTGGGCGGGGTTCTCGGCCGGGCGAAAGGGCGGCGAGGGCTTCATCCTGGAGCGCTTCACCGGTTCCGGGACGCTGTTCATCGCGGGCGCGGGGAACTTCATCGACCTGAACCCTTCGAGGTACGGCGGCAAGATCCAGGTCGACACCGGCTGCGTGGTGGCGTTCGAGGATGGCATCACCTACGGCGTCGAGCGGATCGGCAAGTTCGACGCGAAAGGGATGAAGACCGCGTTCTTCGGCGGCGAGGGGATGTCGCTGGCCACGCTGGAGGGCGACGGCCAGGTCATCCTCCAGTCCGTCAACATGGTCGCGCTGGCCCGCACGCTGGTGCACGCGTCGGGCCAGGCCTCCACGGAAGGAACCGCGGGCTCCCTCCGGGGCCTGCTGGGAGGCAGCACCGACTAGAAAGAGAGGGGTGGTCGCAGATGAGCTTCCTGGACAAGGTGAAGCAGGCCGCGGAGAAGGCGGCCGAAGGAGCGAAGAAGGGTACCGCGCAGGTGCGCGAGAAGATGGAGCTCTCGCAGCTCCGCAAGAAGGCCGACGAGGACGCCAGGCAGCTCGGGTACCTGATCGTGCGGGAGCGGGAGGGCACGCCCGCCGGCGAGGAGACAGACCGGCTGGTCCAGGAGATCCAGGCCCTGGGGGCCCAGATCGAGGAGGCGGCCGAGGAGCACGCCGCCACCGAGGCCGCTTCCGCCTCCGCCTCCGCGTCCGGCGACGGTGGGGCCCAGCCCGCGCCGGTGGACGTCACCCCGGGCGAGGCCCCGCCGATGCCGGGTGAGCAACCGGCGCCGCCACCTCCCGCTCCGCCAACGTCCTCCTCCGAGGCCGCGCCGGGCGACTTCAAGCTGGACTGACGGATCACCTGGCGCCTCCGCCGGGACGGCGTGGGCGGGACGCCCGGGTAGACTCCCGCGGCGTGCCCACGGTCACGCTCGTCTCCTTCGCCGGCCGGGGCGGCGCCGGCGACGACCTCGCCCTCCATGGAACGGTCCAGGCCCTCCGCGAGCTGTCCCCGGACGCGAGCCTCACCGCCGTGGTGGCCGCTCCCGATGGCGTCCGGGCGTTCCTCGATCCGGCCGTTCGCCTGGTGGAGGGACCGCTCCGGACGCTCGGTGCGACCGGCGCCGCAACGAGCGGCGCGCTTCGCGGCCGGCGGACTGCGCACGCCGCGGAGCGCATGCTCGACGCCGCCCTGGCGGGGGGCGATGCTCCGGCCCCGATCCGCGAAGCGGTGGAGGCCGCCGGCTCCTCCGACCTGGTGCTGCTGCTCGGAAGCGGGTACCTCAGCGACCGCCGGCCGCTGGAACTGCTGGCCGCGGGGATGCTGGCGGAGGCGGCCCGCCGCCGCGGGGTCCGCTACGCGCTGTTCGGGCACTCCGTCGGCCCGTTCGAGCGGGGCGGACCGCTTCCCAGGGCCAGGCGCCTGCTCGAGGGTGCGGAGCGGATCGCCATCCGCGAGCCGCGCTCGTCGTGGGAGGTCGGGGCGCTGCTCCGGGGACGTTCCGCGGACCTCCTGGGCGATCCGGCCTTCCTGCTTCCGCGAGCCGGGCCGGCGGCGGAGTGGCCGGCCCGCATCCTGGCGAACTTCCGCGGGGTCACCAGGCTGGTCGAGTACCGGAAGGCGCCCGACGAGCCGGGCCTGACCCTGGCCGACGGCGTCTACATGGTGGCGAGGCAGCTTCGCGCCGACGTGAGCTACGTCGAAGCCGGCACGCCTCCTGCGTGGGACGACCGGGCCGGCAACGAGGTCATCGACCGGGGCGTGCTGCCGGCCGTCGAACGCGGCCCCCGCTTCGCCCCCACCGCCGGAGGGCCGGCCCTCCCGCCCGCCGCCGTCGCCGTCTCGACCGTGCCCGAGCTCTGCGCGTGGGCGCTCGCCAACGGGCTCCCGGCCGTCGGCGTGGCCCTCACGCCGCACGACCGGCACGAACTCCGGGGCCTCATGGAGCTGTTCCAGCGTCCGGACTGGGTGTGGGTGCCGGAGGCCGAGTTCGGCATCTTCGACCTGTCGGGCCGGGCGGTCCAGGCCGCGAACGACCCGAACCGTGCCGAGCTCCACGAGATCGCCGACGGCCTGGCCGTCAAGCAGCGCGCCTGGCTGGCGTCGCTGGTGTCGTCGTGAGTGCGGCTCGCGCTCTACTCGGCGAGGGCCTGCGGGACCACGTCGAAGCCGAGCCTCGAGGCTGCGTCCGACAGCCTGGCATCCCAGCACGCGAAGATCGTCTCCCGGACCGCTCCCTCCGTGACCAGGCTCGCAGAGGCCAGATGGATGGCGTCGGCCGCTCGGAGCCGGTGCTCGTGTGCCAGACGGGCGGCGCTCCGGCTCAGTGCATCGTCGAGCTCGACCACCAGCAGGTCGGTCCACCGGTCGTCGACCTCCTTCGACGCGGCGGCGACCTGCCCCGAGGTGAGACGACCATCCGCCCGGCCACGCGCGAAGGCCGAGTGCAGCTCGACGAAGGCGATCCGGGAGGTCGTGGCCGAACCTTCCGCCGCCAAGAGCTCGAGAACGCGATCCGATCCCTCTTCTGAGAGGAACGCCTTCACCAGCGCGCTCGTGTCCAGGTAGAGGGTCAGCGGCGATCCTCGGCCACGTAGTCCGAGAACGGACGGCCGGGCCTGGGACGAATCAAGCTCTCCGGAGGCCGAAAGGCGCGCCCCGACCAGCTCACCCGACCCTCCGTCATGAGCTTCGCGATGCGATCGGGAACGTCTGCCGGAAGGATGCGCGCCACCGGCCTGCCTCGCTCGGTGACCACAATCGTCTCCCCCTCCTTGACCCGCTTCAGGTAGCGGGAGAGCGAGTTCTTGAGCTCGCGAACTCCGACGTTCATGTGGCTACATTACCAGCGAAGTGGCCATGAAGGTGTGGCCCGGCGTGCCGGTGAGAATTAACGGCCGCGTAACCGTGCCCGCCGGGTCGCTCGGCTACCCTCGGGACCATGACGCTCTCGAACGAAGCGGAGTTCGTGCTGCGGACCGTGGAGGACCGCGGCATCCAGTTCATTCGCCTGTGGTTCACCGACGTCTTGGGGATCCTGAAGTCCTTCGCCATCACCCCGCAGGAGCTGGAAGGGGCGCTGGCCGAGGGCATGGGCTTCGACGGCTCCTCCATCGAGGGGTTCGCCCGGATCCAGGAATCGGACATGGTGGCCCGGCCGGACCCGTCGACGTTCCAGATCATCCCGTACCGGTCCGAGCAGCACGTGGCCCGAATGTTCTGCGACATCCACCAGCCCGACGGGACACCATTCGACGGCGACCCGCGCGGCGTGCTGAAGCGGCAGGTGGACCGGGCGGCGGAGCTCGGGTTCACCTTCTACGTCGGCCCCGAGCTCGAGTACTTCTACTTCAAGGACTCCGCCGGGACCGAGTTCCTGGACCAGGGCGGCTACTTCGACCTCACGCCGCTCGACGTGGCCACCGACTACCGCAAGCGCACCGTCCAGTACCTGGAGGCCATGGGCATCCCCGTGGAGTACGTGCACCACGAGGTGGCGCCGTCGCAGCACGAGATCGACCTCCGGTACACCGACGCGCTGTCCATGGCCGACAACGTGATGACCTACCGGCTGACCGTGAAGGAGGTCGCCCAGGAGTTCGGCGTGTACGCGACCTTCATGCCGAAGCCGGTCCTCGGGGTGAACGGCAGCGGGATGCACACCCACCAGTCCCTGTTCGAGGGTGAGCGCAACGCGTTCTTCGACTCCACCGACGAGTACCACCTGTCCAGGGTGGCGAAGGGCTACATCGCGGGGCTGCTGGCCCACGCGCCCGAGATCACGCTAGTGACCAACCAGTGGGTCAACTCCTACAAGCGGCTGGTGCCAGGGTACGAGGCGCCGGTGTACGTGTGCTGGGCCCGCCGGAACCGCTCCGCGCTGGTCCGGGTGCCCATGTACAAGCCGGGCAAGGAGTCGGCCACGCGGATCGAGTTCCGTTCCCCGGACCCGGCCTGCAACCCCTACCTGGCGTTCGCGGCGATGCTGGGTGCCGGCCTGGCCGGGATCGAGGGCGAGTACGAGCTGCCCCCAGAGGCCTCCAACAACATCTACGAGATGAGCGGCGAGGAACGCCGCGCGGCCGGCATCGCGTCGCTCCCGGAAAGCCTGCACGAGGCCATCCAGGCCGCGGAGCAGTCGAAGGTGCTGCGCGATGCCCTGGGCGAGCACGTCCACGAATGGCTGATCCGGAACAAGCGCGAGGAGTGGGACGCGTACAAGGGCTACGTCACCCCCTACGAGCTGGAGCGCTACCTCCCCGTCCTGTAGCCGGCCGCCGCCCGTGTGCCGTCGCTCGGGCCGGGCTGGCGCTTGACCCTTCGACAGCCGATGCTTAGACTGTCTGGGTAATGCGATCCGATTTGCTACGCGGTCACCTCGACCTGCTCGTGCTGTCCGTCGTTGAGGGCGGAGCCACCCACGGCTACGCGATCGCCGAGGAGCTGCGGAGCAGGAGCAGCGGCGAGTTCGAGCTGCGCGAGGGGACCCTGTACCCCGCCCTGTACCGGCTGGAAGGCGCGGGGCTGCTGGCCAGCGAGTGGCGGGAGGCCGGTGGCCGGCGCAGACGCGTCTACCGGCTCACCCGGGCAGGACGGCGAGCGCTCGCAGGCAGGAGGAGCGAGTGGACGGCCTTCTCCCGCGCCGTGTCGCGAGTGATCGGAGCGACCCCGTGACCAGACCCCGCCTGACCGACGCGTACGTCGAGCGGCTGGCGATGCTGGGCCGCGCGGCGGGGATCGATCCCCAGCGGCTCGCGGGCGAAGTGGCGGACCACCTCGAGGAGGCATCCGCGCGCTACCGGTCGATGGGGATGGCACCGACTGATGCGGAGCGGCGAGCCATCGAGGAATTCGGTGAGGCGGAGGACATCGTGGCCGCGGTGGCCTCGGAGGCGAAGGGAGGACGCATGGCGCAACTGGCCAGAACGACGCGTACCGTGGCAACGGCGGGCGCCCTGGTCGCCAGCGCCACTCTCGCGAGCATCCACATGGACTGGGACTCGGCGGCCGCGGGGACGCCGGTCCAGGTGGCGGTGGTGGCCGCCGGCATCGTGCTCGGAATCTCGATCCTGGCGCTCGTCGGGGTTCACGTGAGGTCCAGCCTGGACCGCCCACGGACGGCTCGCGCCGTCACGTGGATCATGGCCTGCGCGGCGCTCGGCACGCTCTCCACCTGGGGTGGCAGGGTCGACCTCGGACCGGCCCATTTCCACATGAACGGCCGGCCGTACCTGGCCTCGGTCGCGTTCCTGGCTCTTCTGGTCGCGTGGACCGCCCGCTGGATGCGATTCCGGGAGGGAACGGGGCTGGGCCTCCTCGTGGCGGGCGGACTCTCCCTCCTGTTGAACGGCGCCCTCAGCGGGGACTGGCGACCGCTGGGAGCCATCGGCGAGGGCCAGGCGAACCTGGGCATCGAGCTCATCCTGATCGGCTGGCTCCTCCTGGCCGCCTCGTGGGTCGCCGGTCCCGGCGGCACCGCGGTCCGGGCCCGCGCCGGGCGCTGGCTCGTCTCGGCCGGCGGGCGGTTGGCGCCGACCCCGGCCCCGATGCCGGAGACGGAACCCGGGGCCAACCCGTAACCTCCTTCGCGTGCCGGCCGAACGGATCGCGAACGGGCTGTTCCGCGTCCTGAAGGGCTACGTGAACGCGTACCTGTTGGAGGACGCGGGCGGGCCGGTGCTGATCGACTGCGGGCTGCCGAAGCGGGCCGATCGGATCGCCGACGCGATCCGGGAGACCGGCCGGCGGCCGGAGGACGTCCGCCACATCCTGCTCACGCACCATCATCTCGACCACACCGGCAGCCTGGCCGTGCTGGCGGCACGGACCGGGGCCGCCGTCTACGTCCATCCGGCCGACGCGCCGGTCGTCTCCGGCGCGTCGATGCCACCGCCGCCCAACCGGGCCAAGCTCTCCGGACGGACCCTGGGGCCGCTGCTCGTCAGGATCGGCCCGAAGCGAGCGGACCCGGCGAAGGTGGACCGTGAGCTGGTGAACGGCGAGGAGCTCCCCTTCGCGGGAGGCGTGCGGGTCGTCCACACCCCGGGCCACACCGCGGGCCAGACCTCGTTCCTGCTGCCGCGGGAGGGCGGGATCCTGATCGCCGGCGACGCCGCCAGGGCCGTCGGCACCAGGGTTGGGCCGCCGGTCGGAGCCGTGTTCGGCATGTTCACGGAGGACCTGGCCGAGGCGAAGCGGAGCTTCCGCAAGCTCGCCGAGCTCGACTTCGAAGTGGCCGTGTTCGGACACGGCAACCCGATCCGCTCGGGGGCCGCCGACGCCTTTCGCCGGGCGGCGGCTCGCTTGCCTTCCTGAACGCCGCCGCTCCCATCCGAAATCCGCTGGTCACGGCGCAAAAATTCGACCGTCGTCGGATGTTTGGCCCTCCCCCGTGTGGGGAACGAGTGGCGCGCATTCGTCCGCACAGGGAGGGGGGAACATGCGCGCCTCGCGTCGTCGCACCGCGTTGTTCGCGGTGCTCTGCGTTCTGGCGGTGTTCACGGCGGTCCAGGCCAACGCCGCCACGCCCAGCTCGGGCACCATCGGTGAGCAGCCCGATCCGTCTTCGGTGCCGTGGACAGGTCCGGAGGGGACGTTCCTGGTTCCCGGACCAAACCCCACCAATTGCCAGGACGAGGGCGACCCGTCCCAGTACGACCACTTCGCGCTGACCGTGGACGTGACCCCCGACTACTGGCTGACCCACGCCGGCGGGGCCATCGTCGAGATCGACTGGAACGCGCCGGTGGACGACTTCGACCTGTACGTGTGCCAGAACGGCGTCGACGTCAAGCACTCCGCCAACGGCGAGACCACCAAGGAGCAGGTGTTCATCCCCGCAGCCTCCGGCGTCTACGACATCCAGGTCGAGTACTACCAGGACGTCACCGGAGAGGGGTACTCCGGCACCGCCACGTTCGACACGCACCCCGGCTCGGGCGGCGTGCTGTTCGACAGCTCGAACCCGCCGTCCTTCCAGGCCGCGACCATCGTATCGGCGCATTTCCTGGGAGCCGAGCCCCAGGAGACCATCGAGCGTCCGGTGCTGGGCGGCCAGCCCGGAGCCGTCAGCCCGAACCGGATGTTCGTCGACTGGCCCCTGTCGTCCCGGACCGAGATCGGGCAGATCAGCCGGTCGCTCGACGGCGGCAACACCTTCCGCCTCCTGCTGGACCTGACCTGCGCGGAGCGGAGCCGGCCGGACTGCACGACCGGCGGCGGGGGCGACACCGAGGAGGACGTGAACCCGTACAACGGGCAGCTGCTGTTCGCGGACCAGGAAGTCGTGGTGAACGAGGCCCTGGCCAGCTCCGTCGATCACGGCGACAGCTTCCCGGTGGACCGGCAGTTCTCCGTGACCGACGTCCCGGACGTGGACCGCCAGTGGATCGGTGTCATCGACCCCAGCATCTTCTCGGTGAACGACGTGCCGGTTCAGGGATTCCTGGCCTACCACCAGCCGGGAACGGACCAGATCATCCTCGGCATCGGCGAGGACGGGGTCCCCATCCCGCAGCCGATTCCGCAGGTGCCCCTGGTGGGCCAGAGCGGCCAGATGCGCGTGGACAACACCAACGGTCCGGGGCGGGGATGGATCTACCAGCCGTTCCGGGCGTACATCCAGCCCGACCTCACCATCGGCCAGTTCAAGGTGGCCACGGCCTACGGGCCAAACTACCAGGACCCCCTGGCCTGGCACGTCAGCCAGATCACGGAGGACAGCCCGACGATCTTCCCGTGGCTGGCCCTGGACAACCACGGGAACGCCTACGCCGTCTGGGTCACGGACGGGCGGGTGTTCCTGTCCACCTCGCCCATCGACGACAAGTCGAACGACCCCCAGCTCGGGGGGATCCCCGGCTCGTACTGGAGCCCGGAGGTCGACATCACCCCGCCGGGCGTGGGAAGTACGGTGTTCCCGGAGGTCATCGCCGGGAACGTGGGACGCATCGCCGTGGCCTTCGACGGCACCACGGACTTCAGCGGCGTCTCCGACGACGCGCCCGACGGGACGCCCTGGAACACCTACGTCGAGGTCATCACGAACGCCCTGGGCCGGGGCGGCCCCGCCGTGTCGGACGTCGGCATCGCCAACCACCGGGTCATCCACCACGGGAGCATCTGCACCAGCGGGACGACGTGCACCGGTGACCGCTCCCTGCTGGACATGATCGACGTGAACTACGACACGGCCGGACGGGTGGGCGTGGTGTACACAGACAACAACAGCAGCTTCGCCACGGACAACCCGGGCAGCCCGACGACGAGCCGCTCGCCGTTCGTGCACTTCGCCAAGGAGCTGAACGGGCCGTCGTTGCTGAGCGGCAACCCCTTCGTGGCGGGCGTCGTGCGAACGAACTCAGCCCCCGACCCCATGGGCGACGCGACGTGGCCGAACACCGCCGCCGGGCAGAACCTGCCGTCGCTCGACGCGGTCCGGGCCAAGATCCACGTGAACGGCGGGAACCTGGTGGCGTCGATCAAGCTGGCCGACGCCACCGTGGCGGGGATGCAGCGGGACCTCGCCGCGTACAACACCGTGCCGTCGACGGACGCACCCGCCCAGCGGCTCCAGTACGTGCTGCGGTTCGACACCCCCGACGACATCTTCTTCACCTCGATGGAGGTCATGTCGGACGGGACCTTGCGGTTCTTCGGCGGCAAGATGGACGAGAACGACCGGATCGTGAACCCGGCGTCCGGTGGCGCCGTCGCGGCCGGCTACAACACCGACCCCGGCGTCAACGTCCTCGGCCGGATCAACAGCCAGGGTGCCATCGTGATGCGGGTTCCGCTGGCGGACCTCGGCCTGTCGGCCGGCACGCCGTACTACTCGGCGACCGGTTTGGCCATGGCGGGACCCCTGGAGCAGGCTCAGACCCTCTTCACCATGATGCGTACGGTGGACGCCACGCCACCGTTCGACGGGCACCTGTAGGAGCGGACGGAGCGTGTGGGGCGGGGCTCGGCCCCGCCCC
>JALYLZ010000177.1 GCA_030774015.1 Actinomycetota bacterium
CTCGCTCGTGCAGGCGGCGAAGCGGCGGGCTCGCGGGTACCGCACCAAGACCAACCTCATCGCCATGACCTACCTCATCGCAGGGAAGCTGGACATGGCGTCAGCCCACACGAAATAGCGAGGAGCCCCTTAGGTCGTGCCTCAGAGCGGCCAGCCCGAATGCGACCGCGGCGTCGATGGCCCCATATCAACCGCGGGCCTCTCGGACCGTCCCTCCGGCGCCTGCCCTGGCCACCGCATACACGGCGACATTGTTACGACACCTGGGGGCGGAAGGACTGATTCCATTCAACTCCGGGTCCTTGTCACTAGGGGGGTGTAGCTTCTGGCATGGAAAGGGGGGAGGTGACTGCATGTCTGGATCCCAGCCAACCAGTGTCAAGGCGGCGAGTGCTGCTCCCACGGTCCCGCGTGACTGCAGGACCGGAAGAACGTCCAAGGCCGCCGCTGGGGCCTCTTTGGGCAATGACATACTTGACGCAGTAGACAGTGAGTAGTAGACTCAGTGCATGAGCACGGAAACGAGCAAGATCAAGCTCCCACGGACCCTCCTCGAAGCCTCCCGGTACTTCGCCGATCCCGACATAGCAAACGAGTTCGTCGCGTCCCTCCGGTGGCCGGACGGCCCCGAGTGCCCGACCTGCGGTGGCAAGGCGCTCGGCTACACCAAGACCCGACGGCTCTGGCAGTGCAAGGACAAGGCGTGCAAGCGTCAGTTCTCCGTGAAGGTGGGGTCCATCTTCGAGGACTCCGCGATCCCGCTCGACAAGTGGATCGTCTCGGTGTGGATGATCGCCAACGCCAAGAACGGGATCAGCTCGCACGAGCTGGGCCGTTCGGTCGGGCTCACGCAGAAGTCGGCGTGGTTCGTCCTACACCGAATCCGGCTCGCCATGCAACGCGGGGACTTCCGCAAGTTCTCGGGCGAGGTCGAGGTCGATGAGACGTTCGTCGGCGGCAAGGCCCGGAACATGCACCCCGGCACGCGGGCTCGGAAGATCACCGGGACCGGTGGCAAGGACAAGACCGCCGTCATGGGCATCATCGAGCGCGAGGGTGAGGTCCGGGCGATGGTCGTCCCCGACACCCGCAAGCGGACCCTTCAGCCTCGCATCATGGAGCACGTCGAGCCCGGCTCGACGGTGTACTCAGATGCTCACTCGTCCTACACCGGATTGGAGTCCACCTACGACCACGCGACTGTGGATCACGCCGTCGAGTACGTCCGGGGTCAGGTGCATACGAACACGATGGAGAACTTCTGGTCTCTGTTGAAGCGCGGACTCGCGGGCACCTACGTCTCCGTCGAGCCCTTCCACCTGTTCCGGTATCTGGACGAGCAAGTCTTCCGATTCAACACCCGCAAGGCAAACGACTTCACCCGGTTCGCATGGGTACTCGGGACTGTGGCGAAGCGGCGGCTGACCTACGCGGAACTGACCGGCAAGGCTTAGGCGAACTCCTTCTTCGGCTCGAACTCGAACTTGGTCTGTTCGAGTCCCCGAATGTGGCCGAGGTAGGAGTGGAGTCGAAACTTCTCAACCAAGTCGGTCAAGTGGATACCTTGCGATGCCCCCAACACTTCGATCCCCACGGCTTCGCCGAGCCCGTCAACGTCTACCACTCGGTCGTCGTCCACCACAATCGAGCGCCACACAGAGACGCCCTCACGCAGACAGACATAGAGGGCGTCGGCCTCGTCATCGTAGGTGATCCTCACGATCCCTCCTCCGGGGCAACGACGCTGATGATGAACTCCGGATAGTTCCGATAGGTAGTGACTCTGATCCTCCGGCCGGTCGTGGTCTCACCCCATAGGTTCATGCGGTCCTGCGACGCCCCCGGGGTCTCGATGTTCGCGTTACCCATGGCTTGTACTACTTCGGCCTCCGTGATCCGCCGCTTGACCATCATCTCCTTGGCATGTCCGCTGAAAACCAGGGATGATCCGCTCGGTCCCAGCGACACCTAACGCTTCCGTTCGGCCTCGCGCCTCGCGTCGATCTTCTTCTTCGGCACCGACACCAGCTTCTTCATCATCCGCTCGAAGCGTTGGTACTCCTGGCTAGTGCCCTGACCGTTCTCCGTTCCACGCTGCGAACGGCGTTTCGTGGGCTCGGCCACGACACGGCCTCCTTCTAGGATTCCCCCGGGCCTCCACCGGAGGGAGAGTACAGCAAGGTATACGCCGATTCTGGCAGATCCGGAAGGGAGAGTTGTCAAACCGCAGGTCAGGGGGCCTGCTGGCCCGTTCCGTCAACCCCCTTGCTCACTCTCGACCAGCTCCTCGATGCTTGGGCGGGCATCGGGTTCCCTCGCCTTGGGTAGCGGGAGGTCCGGCACCAGTTGCCCGGTCGAGAGGTCCGGTGTCCCGCCCGTGAGCAAGTCGGCCACGGTCACAAGCTCGATATCGGTCTTGCCCTGGGCCTTCGCTCGGGCGGCTTCCTCGTAGGCCCCTTTGGTGAAGCTGAACGCCACGATGTAACCCTTGGCACGGCCGTCCCGCTCGACGGCCGTCTCGAAGTTGTCAACGACGTTGCGGCCGACGCTCTCGGATTGCTTCACCTGGATCGGGTAGTGGTGGAAGAACGACCGCCCGTCGATTCCCATATCGCCGGTCTTGCGGGGGGAGTAGGTGCCGTTGAACCGCTGGATGACCCAGTTCTGGAACTCGAAGGGCTTGAGGTCGTGTAGCGCCTCCTCGGTGGTCGGCATGTTCACCAGCCGAACCCCGAACGCCCCGACCCTCTCCATCCGTCGCTTCATCAGGCTGACGGCTGTCGGGCTGATGTCGATGCCTACCCACTGGCGCTTGAGTCGGTGCGCCACGACCATCGTGGTTCCGCACCCGGCGAAGGGGTCAAGCACGATGTCGGCCTCGTTACTGCTGGCCTGGATGATCTGCTCAAGCAGTCCCTCGGGCTTCTGCGTGGGGTAGCCGAGTCGCTCCTTCTTGTCCGAGGGCATGAGCGGCTGGATAGGCCAGACATCATCCGGGTGCTTGCCTAGGGGATTCGGCCGGTAGCCGGAGTAGACCCTGTTGGGCCGATACGACTTGTCATAGCGGCTCGGCAGGCTCTCCATGACTGACTCCGAGTAGGCCGTCCGCACCGGGTCCACGTTGAACGTCCACTCCTTGCCCTTCGTGTAGAAGAAGATCGTGTCGTGCCGTCGTCCCCATCGGCGCGGCGAGACTCCACCTCCCCGATACCACCAGACGATCTCGTTCTGGAACTGGTTATCACCGAAGACCTCATCGAGCATCTGCTTCAGGTAGTGAGCGGCGTGCCAGTCGCAGTGTAGGTAGAACGAGCCGGTGTCCTTCAGGATGCGGTGCATCTCGAAGACTCGCTCCCGCATCCACGCAACGTAGACCTGTATCCCGCCCTCCCAGCGGTCCTCGAATGAGCGGACCTCTGCCTCGTCTCCCCAGATGACCTCGTAGTGGCGGTTCGAGAAGAACGGAGGGTCCAGGTAGATCAGGTCCACGGACTCCCGAGGGAGCATGGCGAGCCGTTCTAGGTTGTCGTCGCAGTAGATGACTCCGGTGTCAATCCGACCTCGCGCCACACCGGAGACCCTACCACGGCTACTGCGTCAAGTATGTCATTGCCTTCCGGAGCGAGGCGTATGACCGCCGTCCGGCCCCCGAGGAGCTGTGGAGGTTCGGCGAGTTGCCCGAGGACGAGATCCGTTTCCGACTGCTGGTATCCCGGTTTAGGGCGCTGGAGGGGAACAGCCGAAAGCTCGATAGAAAGGCTCGAAGCATAGGGAGGAGCTTGACGGGTTTGGGAATGGTAGCGTTGGGCGTGGCAGTCGCCAGCCTCGTTGCCTTGATGTGAGGAGGCGGGTTATGGCACGTGATGTGACACAGCGCCGAGA
This sequence comes from Actinomycetota bacterium, assembly GCA_030774015.1. Taxonomy (NCBI): domain Bacteria; kingdom Bacillati; phylum Actinomycetota; species Actinomycetota bacterium. The sequence goes on from JALYLZ010000177.1 coordinate 3,883, forward strand.
GCTTGGGCCCCTGCTTCCCCCTCCCCCCCAACACGAGCGCGAAGACCGCGTGAACGACCTAGGGTGGCTGTCCAGAGGGCCGAAACGACGCTTCGACAAGGAGGCAGAAGAGGCGATTCGCCCGCTGCTCGCTTCGAGCAACGAGGAGGTTGGTCTCCCGCCGGATCCCCTGGCCCCTCCGCCGCTTCCTGCGCCGCCACCTGAGAGGTCGCGCGCCGAACGCCGCGGAAGCTGGCTTCGGCGCTTGCTGGACCGGCTGTAGTCCTGGCTTAGCCCGGCCGCGCCCATGAGGGAGCTTGCCCAACTGTGGAGATTCCGCTGGATCGGTCTAGGCTGGATGCCGAGAATCAAGGGCAGGAGGCGCGCGCACCATGACGTTCGCGGGATTCCAGGACCAGCTGCCGGACATCGATCAGGAGGAGACGCAGGAGTGGATCGACGCCCTGGACGGCGTCATCGACGTCTCGCCGGCTCGGGCCGGGTTCTTGCTGCGGCGCATCATGCAGCACGCTCGGGCCCGGCGGGTCGAGGTGCCGGCCATGGTGTCCTCCCACTACATCAACACCATCCCGCCCGAGCAGGAGCCGTACTTCCCGGGTGACGAGACCATCGAGAAGCGGATCCGCCGGCTGGTGCGGTGGAACGCCGCGGTCATGGTGTCCCGGGCCAACAAGCACTTCGAGGGCATCGGCGGGCACATCTCCACGTACGCCTCCAGCGCCAGCCTGTACGAGGTCGGCTTCAATCACTTCTTCCGGGGCCGCAACGCCGACGGCGGGGGCGACCAGGTGTTCTTCCAGGGGCACGGGGCGCCGGGCATCTACGCGCGGGCGTTCCTGGAAGGCCGTCTGACCACCGAGCAGATGGACGCCTTCCGGCGGGAGGCCGGCGGGGGCGGACTGTCCTCGTACCCCCACCCCCGCCTGATGCCGGAGTTCTGGGAGTTCCCCACGGTCTCCATGGGCCTCTCGCCGCTCACCGCCGTCTACCAGGCCCGGTTCAACCGGTACCTCCAGGCCCGCGGGATCAAGGACACCAGCCGCCAGCGGGTGTGGTGCTTCACGGGCGACGGCGAGATGGACGAGCCCGAGTCCATGGCCGGCCTCTCGCTGGCCGCTCGCGAGGGCCTGGACAACCTGATCTTCGTGGTGAACTGCAACCTCCAGCGCCTGGACGGGCCGGTGCGGGGCAACGGGAAGATCATCCAGGAGCTGGAGTCCACCTTCCGCGGCGCCGGCTGGAACGTCATCAAGGTGGTGTGGGGCCGGGAGTGGGACGAGCTGCTGGCCCGCGACGGCGACGGCATCCTGGTGCACCGCATGGACACGGCCCTGGACGGCGACTTCCAGAAGTACGCCGTGGAGTCCGGCGCGTACATCCGGGAGCACTTCTTCGGGACCGACCCGCGCCTGCGCGAGCTGGTGGCGCACCTGTCCGACGACGACATCCGTCGCCTCCGCCGGGGTGGGCACGACTACCGCAAGCTCTACGCCGCCTACGCCACTGCCGTGGAGATGCAGGGCGCGCCGGTGGCCATCCTGGCCAAGACGGTGAAGGGGTGGGCGCTGCCGGAGGCGTTCGAGGGCCGCAACGTCACCCACCAGATGAAGAAGCTCACAGAGCAGGAGCTGAAGGTGTTCCGGGACCGGCTGGAGCTTCCCATCAAGGACGAGGAGATCTCCGAGGGCGTCGCGCCCTACTACCACCCGGGGATGGACTCCAAGGAGATCCAGTACATGCTGGCCCGGCGCCACGCCCAGGGCGGGCTCGTGCCTTCGCGGAACGTGACGGCGGCCGTGAAGCTGGACCTTCCGAAAAAGGATCCCTACGCGGAGTTCTCCTCGGGGTCGAAGCAGGCGGTGTCCACGACCATGGCGTTCGTCCGGCTGCTGCGGAACCTCCTGCGGGACGGCGTGATCGGCAAGCGGATCGTCCCGATCATCCCCGACGAGGCCCGCACGTTCGGCATGGAGTCGCTGTTCCCGCAGTTCAAGATCTACGCCGCGCACGGGCAGCTGTACGAGCCGGTGGACGCGGCGCACCTGCTGGCCTACGTCGAGGCCAAGGACGGCCAGATCCTGGAGGAGGGCATCACGGAGGCCGGCTCGATGGCGTCGTTCACCGCCGCGGGGACCTCGTACGCCACCCACGGCGAGCCCATGATCCCGTTCTTCACGTTCTACTCGATGTTCGGGTTCCAGCGGATCGGCGACCTGATCTGGGCGGCCGCGGACCAGCGGGCCCGAGGGTTCCTGCTGGGGGCGACGCACGGGCGGACCACGCTGAACGGCGAGGGGCTCCAGCACGAGGACGGGCACTCGCTGCTGCTGGCCTCCACCAACCCGGCCTGCCTGGCGTACGACCCGGCGTTCGCGTACGAGGTGGCGACCATCGTGCGCGAGGGGCTGCGGCGGATGTTCCAGGAGGACGAGGACGTCTTCTACTACCTGACCCTCTACAACGAGAACTATTCGATGCCGGAGATGCCGGAGGGGGCCGAGGAGGGCATCGTCCGGGGGCTGTACCGGTTCAGGGAAGCCGCTGCGAACGGGAACGGGTCCAACGGCGGCGGGAAGCGGGCCCAAGTGCTGGCCTCGGGGCCGATGGTGATGCAGGCGCTGCGGGCCCAGGATCTGCTGGCGGAATGGGGCGTGGCCGCCGACGTGTGGAGCGCGACCTCGTACCAGCAGGTGCGGGCGAATGCCCTGGAGGTCGAGCACTGGAACCGCCTGCACCCGGGAGAGCCGAAGCGCACGCCCTACGTGGCAGAGTGTCTGGAGCCGCACGGCGGGCCGGTGGTCGCCGTGAGCGACTCGATGAAGTCCGTCCCCGACCAGATCGCCCGGTGGGTGCCGCAGCCGTATCTCTCGCTCGGCACCGACGGATTCGGACGAAGCGACACCCGCGACGCGCTCCGGCGCTTCTTCGAGGTGGATGCCGAGCACATCACGGTGGCCGTCCTGGCGGCGCTGGCCGAGATGGGCGAGATCAAGCCGGAGACGGTAGCCGACGCCATCCAGAAGTACGCCCTGAACCCCGAGGGAGTGCCGGACCCCACCCGCTAATACCCGGCGTGTCGATTGACGTGTCAAGGTGACACGCCGTATGGTTCTTCACCGTGAAGACGAAGCGGACCTACCGCTTGTCACAGGAAGCCGTTGCGACCGTGAAGCGCCTGTCCGAGGACCGCATCGAGCCCACGCAAGACGCGGTGGTCGAGCGTGCGATTCGGGAACTGGCGCGGCAGGTCGACGACATGCGCGATGCTCTCCGGTGGGGCGAGGCTGCGTCCGACCCGGCATTTCAGCGGGAAGCGGCCCATCTCTCGAAGCTCTTCCAGGAGGACGACCGCCGAGCTTGGGAGCGGTGAACCAGCGACGCCGGCTCCGCTGGGGTGTCTTCATCGTCGGGCTCGACCCGGTGGCCGGACACGAGCAGGGCGGGGAGCGCAGAGCTCTCGTGGTCTCGTACGAGCCCTTCCATGGATCCGGCCTGGCCACGGTGTGTCCGATCACGACCAGGCAGGCGACCTATCCGAACGAGGTGGTCATTCCAGCGGGCGAGGCCGGCCAAACCGAGAACGGGGTCATTCTCTGCCACCAGGTTCGGACGGTCTCCGTCATGCGCTTTCAGCGGCTGGTCGGATTCGTCCTTGATCCGAGGGTCAGGGGCCATGTTCGCCAGAGCCTGGCCCGACATCTCGGGCTGGACGTCCCGGGATCCTCCGACGGAGCGACCGGCTCCGAGTCGATCGACTCGTCTTGATCCGGGGGCTCGCGCCGCCCTCCGGGTGTGGAGAGCTCCCTACGCCTCCGCGGCCACGGTCTCCCGCTCGGGTTCCTGCCCGGTTCCCACGCCGCGGCCCTCGATGAACAGGGCGGCGACGAGTGCGCCGGCCAGGGCGAGCGCCGCCAGCACGACGAACGCCACGTGAAACCCGCTGACGATCGCTTGCGAGGGCGTCGCCCCAGGGTGGGAGGTGAAGAACCGCGTGGTGTAGGTGGTCGCCAGCGTGGCAGCCACGGCCAGTCCGATGGCGCCGCCGATCTGCGGGCTGGTGTTCAGGAGGCCCGACGCCAGTCCGGCGTCCTGCGGCTTCACGCTGCTGAGCGCGGCGATGGATCCCGGCACGAAGGAGAGCCCCAGCCCGGCCCCGCTGATCAGGAACGGGACCAGCAAGTTCCCGGTGTAGGTCCCGTCGACCGGCAGCCTCGTGTACCAGACCCCGATGGTCAGCGCCGCCATGCCCAGGCCGACCGTCAGGATCGGCTTCACCCCGAACTTGGTGACCAGGGCCTGCCCCACGCCGGCGAACACGATGCTGGTGACCGTGGTGGCGACGTAGGCCACGCCCGTCCGGAGTGCCGAGAAATGCAGGATGTTCTGCATGTACAGCGACAGCAGGAAGAACTGCGAGAACAGCGACGCACCCAGGAGCAGGAAGATGATGTTGGCCGTCCGCAGGTTCCGAAGCCTGAAGATGCGGAACGGCATGATGGGAGCCCGCGAGCGGAGCTCCACCACCACGAACACCCCCAGCAGGGCCACCGAGGTGATCAGGAGCCCGATGGCCATACGCGAAATCCTCCTGATCGAACCGAACCCTGACCTCTTTTTGCCAACCGGTCCGGGCACCGCATCATTCCCAGTTCCGGACGGTCGGCGAGGAAGCCGGGATTGTACGCCCCGGCTCCCTCGCTCGACTCTCGGCTCCCGTCCGGCGTCAGCCCGCGAACGGCGCGCCGGTCTCCAGCAGCGTCTTGAGGTCGCTGAGGACCCAGCTCCAGCCACCGCCGGCGCCCTCGGCTTCCCGCTCGCCGGCGCACAGCGCGGCCAGCTTCGGGGCGCCCTCGAGCTCGTGGACGAGGGTGAGCTTGGTCACGCCGCCCTGGCGTTCCTCGATCTCGTACGTGAGGCGGGTGAACCCCTCCGCCTCGGTTTCCTGGTCCATGAGCATCCGCCAGGTCTGGACGAGCCGGCGCGGCGGATCGGCCTCGATCACCTCGCCGTCGACCATCACGTCCGGGGTCGGGAAGCCCATCTGGGCTCCCGCCTTCTTCATGGCCTCGGTCGTGGGCACTCGGTACGAACCGCCGGGGCGCAGGTCGTACTCCACCCGACCGCCAAACCCGTACCGCTCGGTCCACTCGGGCTTGGTGATGGCGTCCCAGATGGCCTGGGGCGTCGCCTTGATGTACACCCGGTAGACCTGGGTGGTCACCGTCGTCTCCGTCATCGTCGTCATCCCGTCTCCTTCTCGAGCTCGGTCTTGAGCTCTGCCAGCGCCGAGACCTGGCGCTCCCGATACTTGTCGATCCACCGGTCGTGGATCAGCCGGATGGGCACGGGGTTCAGGAAGTGCAGCTTCTCCCGTCCGGCCCGGCGCGTGACCACGAGGCCAGCCTCCTCCAGGACCCGCAGGTGCTTCATGACCCCGAACCGCGTCATCTCCAGCTCCGACTCGAGCTGCGTGAGCGTGCGGCCGTCACGCTCGAACAGCCGGTCGAGCAGGAAGCGACGGGTGGGGTCGGCCAGCGCCTTGAAGATCCGGTCGTCGTCGGTCACGTCCCGATCTTAGGTGACCAAATGGGGGAACTATCAAATAGACGCACGTAAGTTCCCCCTAGTGCCGGGGGAAACGGTGTGGGAACATGGTGGACAAGCGGAGCGTTTCCGCAGGTACGACTACATGTTTGTAATTCGGTGGCAGACCATGAGAGGCGGCGTCGGAGGCACTACGAGTGGAAGGCGCTTGTTCCACCGCGCCATGCCATCATCGTCCGGGGCACTCCCGATACGGGGGAACGGATGACGGTCGCGAAACTGCGGAAGGCCGCTCGGAGGCCGATGAAGGTGGGCCGTGGCTATTTCGGTCTGTCCGTCGCGACCTATCGCGGGAAGACCGGGGACCAGATCGCGTCCAAGAACCTGCCGCACGACTTCTACTCAGAATGTGAAGCGTCCGCGCTCCTAGACAAGGAGCTTGACCTTCGGATGGACGATGAAACGAATCCTGGGCATGCGTGCGTCTTCTTCGCGGCCGACCCGAGCGACGACGAGCTTCAAGCGGTGATCGACTCGTTCGGCCCCCCGAAGGAGAACCCCAACCCGGGGCCAACCGGGAGATGGTGATGAGAGCACAAGTAGATTTCAACGACTTGATCGGGGACAGGCTGACGGTGCCCTACGACGATGTGGAAGTGCTGAACACGGCCGATCTCAAGACCGGCCAAGCCGTCTCCCTGTACGACGGGGACACGGGAGCGGGCCACCGGGTACTCGCTTATATCGTGGCGGTTGAGCCAGGGTCCCGCGTCTTCGATGTTGTCGTTGACTGGCCTACGTGGCGATCCAGTCGCGTGCGAGGGGTTCGCATGCACGGGTTCGCTGCTACTCCACGCCGTACCGTGCTGGACTTCGGCCAGCCCGTGCCAGCACGTTCCTAGCCACGATGGACGTAACCATGCTGCTGGCCGACTGGGCTGCCGAGATCAACGGGAAGCTCTACATCCAAGGCGGCGGGTGGTCCCGAATCTTCTTGGCTGAGCCAGCCTCGGTCTCGCTGGCTGTCAAGATTCTCGTTCCCTGGGATCAAGCCAACAGGCCACACAAGATTGAGGCCTTGCTCCTGGATGACGATGGTAAGCAAGTGATGATCGACCAGGAGGAGAATGGCGAGGTCGTGACTCGGGCACTGAAGCTCGAAGGGGGGTTGGAAGTGGGTCGGCCGCCTGGCATGACACCCGGCACACCCATCGACGCGCCTCTGGTTCTCAACTTCAAGAACATGGACATCCCGGCAGGTCGGTATGCGTGGGTGTTCAAGATCGACGATGAGGAGGAAGGGCGCGTCTCGTTCGAAGTGGTGATTCCCGAGACGGCACCTCAAGCGCTCCCAGGAGGAGAAACGCCATGACCAATAACACTGTGAACCCAGCAGGAAGCCCGACCGTCACGGAGCGCCCAGCGACCCCTGAGCGCTCCGTTTCGCGCGAGGACTTCTTCCGGGACTTGAAGAAGGCTTCTACACGGAAGTCTCAGGAACCGTCTTCACGATCCGTCCCAAGAAAGCGCTGAACATCCCGCCCTGGCTTTCTCGGTGGTTGTAGCGGAACACGTACTCATCCACGTATGCCTGTAGGTACTCGCTGCTCACGGAGTGGTAGACGCCACCGATGCCGCCTTTGAGCAGCGCCCAGAACCCCTCGATGGTGTTCGTGTGAACGTCGCCGTCCACGTAGATGCGAGCCGCGTGGCGGATGCGGTGATGCTCGGTGAACGCCTGCCCGGGCTTGTCGTACCCGACGTACTCGTCCGTGTAGATCACCGATGACGGCATCACATACTCGCCAACGCGTCGTGCGATGCCGCCACGCTCATCCTTCGGGACGACCTCAGCCCGGATGCGACCGCCACGCTCGACCGCGCCGAAGACCATCTGCTTCCGACTGGAATGGGCCGTGCGGCCCCTCTTGAGGGAACCGTCGGGCTTGCGCTCACGGTCAGCGAGGCGCGGTTTCCCGCCGTAGTAGGTCTCGTCCATCTCAACCTCGCCCGAAAGCTGGTCGTCGTCCTGGCCGAGCATGGAGCGGATCTTCTTGAACATGCGGTGGGCGGTCGGGTAGGAGACGCCAAGTTCGCGTTCGAGCTGTTTCGCGCTGATCCCGCACCGCGTCTGGCTCATGAGGTAGATCGCCTCGAACCATAGCCGGAGGGAAGTGCTCGACCCCTCGAAGATCGTTCCTCGCATCGGGTACTCGTGGGAGCCGCAGAACTGGCAGGCCCACGCGGGACGGCTCCTGAGCCGGTGGTGCTTCGTGATCTTGCCGCACTTCGCGCAGAAGATGCCGTCTGGGTAGAGGTAGCCGACCAGCCATTCCAGCGCCGCAGCGTCATCCGGGAAGTCCTGATCGAAGTCCCGGCGGCTGTAGGTGCTCTCAGAGGAGGAGGCTCGCTTTGGGTTGTTGCGGTCTGTCTTCGCCATACTTAGATGATACAGCGGCGCACGTACGTGTGTCAACTTGATAGTTCCCCCAAATGGTCACGTGTCAAGCAAAGGAGCGCCGAGCGGTGCACCGGGCCCGCGGCGGCGGCCGGCGTGCGGGTGGGGTCAGTTCATGGCCGGATCGAAGGGCATGGTGCTCAGCATCCGGAACTCGCCGCCCTTGCGCCTGAGCACCCGGCTCCACAGGCGTTCCGGGTCCGGCGTGAAGACGTCATCCGGCACGGCGGGCTCGAGGATCCACGAGCCCTCCTCCATCTCGGCCTCCAGCTGGCCGCCGCCCCACCCGGCGTGGCCCGCGAACACCCGCGCCCGGAGGATGCCGCCGACGGCCTCGGGGTCCTCGTCCACCAGGAACCCGATCGAGCCGAAGGCGACCACGTCCACGTTCTCCGGGTGCTCGAACTCGGCCAGCACCACCGCGGCCTGGGGCTGGACGGGCCCGCCCAGGAACAGCGGCTCGTCCGGCCCGACCAGCGACACGAGCGGTGGTGCCGCGTCGGAGACAGTCGCGCCGGCCAGGCGGTTCAGCACCACACCGACCGCGCCGTCGTCGTCGTGCCGGGCGATCAGCACGACCGTTCGGCGGAAGTTGGGGTCCCACAGGTCGGCACCGGCGATCAGCAGCTGCCCGCTCAGGCTCTCCATCGCTCCAATCTTCTCCAGGTCGCCTGGCCCTGCAACCCAGGCGGTGATGCGCCACGCCTGGACGGAGGTCCCGCGCGGTGGAACACTCGGCCGCAGAGTGGGAGCGACGTCGACGGCCGGGCGCGCGCGGAGGGCAGAGGAGGGGCAGAGGAACCTCACCCTTCGGGTGCGGCTCCTCGGCGGCTTCGGTGTCACCACCGCGGGACGGACGTTCGACGAGTCCTCCTGGCGGCTGCGCAAGGCGAAGGCGCTGCTGAAGCTCCTCGCGCTGGCGCCTCGGCACCGGCTGCACCGCGAGCAGGCCATGGACGTCCTGTGGCCGGACCTCGATCCGCAGGCCGCGGCCAATCAGCTGCGGAAGGCCCTGCACGCCCTTCGGACCATCGTCCACGCGGACCATGCGACGGCGGCCCGTCTGGTTCGCTTCGAGGAAGGGTTCCTGTCCCTCGCTCCGGACGCATGGGTGGACGTGGATCGCTTCGAGGCCCTGGCCGGGGAAGCGCGCCGGGCGCGGGAGCCGGAGGCATACCGGGCCGCGCGGGCGCTCTATCGCGGCGACCTGCTCCCGGACGACCCCTACGAGGAGTGGGCGGCCGGGCGGCGGGACGGGCTGCGGCGCTCGTTCGTGTCGGCGTCCATGGAGCTGGCGCAGCTGCTGGAGGCCCGCGCCGAGCTGGACGAGGCGATCGAGGTCCTCGGCTCCGTGATCCTGGCCGAACCGGCCAACGAGGAGGCGCACCGGGCCCGGATGCGCGCCCTGGCCCTGGCCGGGCGGCGGCACGAGGCGCTCGAGCAGTTCGAGCTCCTGCGGGAGACCCTGGCCGGCGAGCTCGGGGTCGAGCCCGACGCGGCCACGGCGGACCTGCACGAGCGGATCCTGGCCGGGAAGACCCTCCAGACGGAGGTCCGAACGGGGCTGTGGGAGGACGTCGGCGACCTCCGGCACCTGTCGGGAGACGCCGAGGGTGCGGCGGCGGCGTACCGGACCGCCCTGGACGAGAGGCCGGGCTCCCCGGTTGCAGAGGCGCGGCTGCACCGGAAGCTCGCGTACGTCCGGCTGATGGTGCACGACGCCGACGACGCCGCCGCGCATCTGGAAGCGGGCGAGTCGCTGGCGGCGGTACACGGCGACCAGGCAGAGGCGGCGCGCCTGCTGGTGGCCCGCGCCAACTGGCTGTGGGGGGTCGGGCGGATCGACGAGTCTCTGGCGGCCGCGGAGGAAGGCCTTCGCCTGGCGGAGGCACACGGGGAGCCCGCGGACGTCGCGGCCGCCTACGAGTCCCTGGCCATCGTGTTCCACTCCCGGGGCGAGTGGCGGGAGGGACTGCACGTCGAGATCGAGCGCCTGGGGACCATCGCCGACACCGACCCGCAGCTGGCCCGGGTCTTCGACATCCACCACTGCATCGGCGAGTACCACCTGTACGGCGACGAGCTGTTCAGCGGGGTCGAGGACTACGCGAGGCGGACCCTGGAGCTGGCCACGCGATCGAGGGCGCGGCGGGCCGAGGCGTTCGCCTGGTGCCTGCTCGGAGAGTCGTTCCTGCTGCGAGGGCGGTGGGACGAGGCCGGCGGCTGCCTGGAGCGGGCCGGCGAGATCCACGCCGAGCTGGCCACGGGCTCCGGGGCCCTTCCGTGGCAGCGGCTCGGGGAGCTGGCGGCCTGCCGGGGAAACCTCGACGTGGCCAAGGCGTACGTCCGGCGGGGGATGGCCCTGGCCACGGTGTCGCCGATGGCCCGCCACGTGTGGGGACGGCTCTACGCCACCGAGGCGCTGGCGGCGTTGGAGGAAGGGGACCCGGAGCGGGCCGCCCGGGCAGCTCGATCCGCCGCCGAGGCCGCCGTGCGGTACGGCAGCTGCCCGACGTGCGACGCGCTCCTGCACCCGATGGCGGCCGAAGCCTTCGCGGAGCTGGGCGACGAAGAGGGCGCCGCGGCCCAGGCCGAATCGGCCCAGCGAACGGCGGGGCTGTGGGCCAGCTCGGCGTGGCGAGCCATGGCCGTGACGGCGCGGGCCTTCCACCGGCTCGCCGCCGGGGACGGGCGGGAGGCCGGAGGGGGCCTGCTGGAGGCGGCCGAGCTGTACGACAAGGCCGGCCAGCCCTACTGGGCGGCCCGGTGCAGGCTTCGCGCGGCTCTGCTTCCAGGGCTCGACGTGTCCGCCCAAGCAAGGAGGGGGCTCCTGGAAGGCGCGGGCGCGACCTTCCGGAGCCTGGGGGCGGAGCGGGCCGGGCGGCGGGCGGCCGCCGCGCTCACCGGCGCCTGACCGGCTTCCTGGGGAATGCCGAGGGAATGGCGGGGTTCTACCGTCGCGAATCAGTGGAGCCGCTCAACCGGAGCGGCCGGAAACGGAAGGACGCAGCCATGGCCGAGCACTTCGCGTCGGGCAACTGGCACGTGAAGGAGGGGAAGGAGGCCGAGTTCGTCGAGCGATGGACGGAGTTCCTCCAGCGGACGCGCAAGGACCACCCGGGGCTGGAGTCGGCGACCCTGATTCGGGACGAGGGCGACCCCCGGCACTTCCTGTCGTTCGCCGGGTGGGACGACCCGCAGGCCCGGGCGGCGTGGAGGCAGACCCCGGAGTTCGCCGAGGGGTTCCGGGCCTCCCGGGAGCTGTGCGACGACTTCTACGGAGGCGACTACCAGCGCGCGGTCGTGATCTGAGCGGGGGCCGGCTCGTCCCGGCCCTCTGAGGTGCCACGGCCGTAGTCTGGGAGTCGTGAGGAAGACAGCGCAGAAGTCGATCCTGGCCGGGGCCCTGGCCCTGGCGTCGTGTACGGCGCTCGTGCTGGGTGCCGGACCCGCGTGGGGGTCCGGGTCGCCGACCGTGACCATCGCCGCGGTAGGCGACACCATGCTGGGGAACACGCCGGTGCTGCCGGCCCACCCCGGCACCTACCTGGCGCTGGTCCGGGACGCGCTTTCGGCTCCGATCACGTTCGGGAACCTCGAGGGGACGCTCACCAGGGCGACGGCCTCGAAGTGCGGGTCCGGCTCGTCCCAGTGCTTCGCGTTCCGCGTTCCTCCGTCGTTCGCGGGGTACCTGCGCAAGGCCGGGTTCGACGTGCTGAACAGCGCGAACAACCATTCGCGCGACTTCGGAGCGCAGGGCGTCCGGCAGACCAGCGCCGCGATGGCCGCCCACGGCATCGCCCAGACGGGTCTCCGGGGCCAGATCGCGGTGGTCCACGAGGGCCCGCTGAAGGTGGCGTTCGTGGGCTTCGCGCCGTACCCGAACGTGTCCAACCTGCTCGACCTCACCGCTGCGGCAGCCGTGATCCGCAAGGCGGACCGGCGAGCGGACCTGGTGGTCGCGTACATGCACGCGGGCGCGGAGGGCGCCAGCCAGACCCACGTCACCGGCCGCGAGGAGTTCTTCCTGGGCGAGGACCGCGGGAACCCCGAGAAGTTCGCCCACATGGCGGTTCGCCAGGGCGCGGACCTGGTGATCGCCAGCGGGCCGCACGTGCTGCGGGGCATGGAGCTCTACCGGCACCGCCTCATCGCGTACTCGCTGGGCGACTTCGCCAGCTATCACAACTTCAACACCGACGGCGTGCTGGGACTGTCGGCCGTGCTTCGGGTGACGCTGGGGCCGACCGGGTGGTTCCGCGACGGCCGCATCGTGTCGGTCAAGCTGAACGGAGAGGGGCGGCCGGGGCACGACCGCTCCGGCGCGGCGGCCCACCTGATCGCGCGACTGTCGAAGGAGGACTTCGGCGCGCGAGGCGTGCGGGTGCTGGCCCACGGCCGGATCGTGACCGGATCGTGAAACGAACGGGGTCCCTGCCGTCACCATAGGGTGACACCGAGAGCAACCGAGGGAGGGAACGATGGAGAAAGCGACGTTTGCGGCGGGATGCTTCTGGCAGGTCGAGGCGGAGTTCCGGAACACCCCTGGGGTGACCCGGACGACGGTCGGCTACACGGGCGGCTCGGTGGAGCGGCCCACGTACCAGGAGGTGTGTACCGACCGGACCGGACACGCCGAGGCCGTGGAGGTGGAGTTCGACCCGGCGGTGGTGTCGTACGAGCAACTCCTGGACGCGTTCTGGTCGTCCCACGACCCGACGCAGCTGAACCGGCAGGGTCCGGACGTCGGGACGCAGTACCGTTCCGCGATCTTCACCCAGTCGCCGGAGCAGGAAGGTTCCGCGGCGGTCTCGCGGGAGCGCGCGCAGGAGCGGTACCGCAAGCCCATCGCCACCGAGATCGTGCCCGCCACCGAGTTCTGGCCGGCCGAGGAGTACCACCAGCGATACCTGGAGAAGCGCGGGCTGGCCAGCTGCACGCTCACGCTCCAGCAGGCCGCGCACTGAAAGCGGTGGGGACGATGGACGACAGGACGAAGCGGATCAGTGAGCTGCTCCACGAGGCCGCCGAGACCCACCACCAGGTCTTTCGGATCACCGATGGCGACGACCCGGACTGGGCCACGTGGTACTCGGACTGGCTGGTCAACCTGTCGGAGCTGCCGGATCTGCTCGGGGTGAAGCCGACCCGGAGCGAGCTCACCCACGAGTTGGTCAAGGCGGACCGGGAGTTCAAGGGCCTGGGATGGGAGGAGCAGTACGCCACGGCGATCCTCCGCCACTTCTCGGAGGCCTGACGGCCGCGCGCGGTGCTAGCGTTGGCGTCGAGATCGATCACGAGGAGGCAGTGATGGAAGACACGGACCTGATCGAGCGCATCAACCAGCTGGCCCACGAGGAACATGCGCTGTTCGAGAAGGAATCGGAGGGCGAGGCGTCGCCCGGCGACCGGGAGCGCCTGAAGCGCCTGGAGGTCACCCTGGACCAGTGCTGGGACCTGCTGCACCAGCGGCGGGCCCGCCGGAACGCCGGGCTCGACCCGAACGAGGCCACCGTCCGCGACGAGGGCACGGTGGAGGGATACGTCAGCTAGGGCGGTTGGGCGGCTAACGGGCGAACGGCATTCGGAGGGCCCCGTCCAGCCGGATGACCTCGCCGTTCAGGGCGGGGTTCTCCACGATATGCCGGACCAGCGCGGCGTACTCCTCCGGGCGGCCCAGGCGGGCGGGATGGGGGATCTGCCGGGCCAGCTCCTGCCGCTTGTCTTCCGGGAGCGTGCCCATCATGGGCGTGTCGAACGTACCGGGGGCGATGGTCACCACCCGGACCCGACGGGCCGCCAGGTCGCGGGCGATCGGTAGGGTCATCCCCACCACTCCCCCCTTCGACGCCGAGTACGCCGCCTGGCCGATCTGACCGTCGAACGCGGCGATGCTGGCGGTGTTCACGATGACGCCGCGCTCCTCGCCGTCCGGTTCCTGTGCGCTCATCTGCTCCGCGGCCAGCCGGATCACGTTGAAGGTGCCGATCAGGTTGACCTCGACGACCTTGCGGAACACCTCGAGGTCGTGGGGGCCGCTCCGGGAAATGGTCCGCTGGGCCCAGGCGATGCCGGCGCAGCTCACCGCGACATGGAGGCCGCCGAAACGCTCCGCCGCCAGAGCAACGGCTGCGCGGACGTCGTCCTCCGAGGTCACGTCGGTGGGCGCGAACCCCGCCCGGTCACCGAGCTCCTTGGCGACCTCGGCCCCGGCCGACGAGGGGAGGTCGCAGATCACGACGCTGGCCCCGGCCTCGTGCAGCGCCTCCACGGTGGCCCGTCCAAGCCCCGACGCGCCCCCCGTGACGAGCGCCGCCTTCCCCTCGATCCGCATAGCGCGCGGAGTATAGCGGGGGGGTTGCGCGGGGCTGAACGCCGCGGGGCCTGAGCGCGCAGGGCCCGGCGCGGGCCGCGCGCGTTGCGCCCGGGACGGCACCCCGGCACGATGCTTCGACATGCGACGGTCATCCTGGACTGCGACCCCGGGCACGACGACGCCGTGGCCATCCTGTTGGCGCTGGCGCAGACCGAGTGGCGGATCGACGCCATCACGGTGGTGGCGGGGAACCAGACCCTTCCCAAGACCACCCGGAACGCGCTGACCGTGCTGACCGTGGCGGGGCGTACGGACGTCCCGGTGTACGCGGGATGCGACCGGCCGCTGGAGCGGGAGCTGCACACGGCCGCGAACGTCCACGGCGAGTCCGGGCTGGAGGGGCCGACGGATCTTCCGGAACCCGCCGTCATGGCGAAGCCCGAGCACTCCGTCGACTTCCTGATCCGGTACCTCGACGAGGCCACGGAGCCGGTCACCCTGATCCCGACCGGCCCCCTCACCAACGTCAGCTCCGTCCTGCTGCGCAGGCCCGACCTGTCCGGGAAGCTGGAGCGGATCGTGCTGATGGGCGGCGCGGTGGGCGAGGGCAACACCACACCGTCGGCGGAGTTCAACGTCTACACGGACCCCGAGGCGGCGCGGGTGGTGTTCCGGTGCGGCGCGCCGGTCACCATGATCGGCCTCGACGTGACCCACCAGGCGTTGGTCCCGGAGCGAGAGTTCGAGATCATCCGGTCGTGGGGTGGGCCGGTGTGCGAGATGGTGGCCGACCTGCTTGTCTATTTCGCGCGGTTCCACCGGCGCCTGTGCGGGTTCGACGGCGTGCCCATCCACGACGCGTGCGCGGTAGCGGTGGCCTTGCGGCCCGAGCTCGCGACCACCAGGCGCCTCCACGTGGACGTGGAGACGACGGGCGAGCTCACCACCGGCCGCACCGTGGTCGACCTGTGGGGGGTCACGGGGAACCCGCCGAACGCCGACGTGGCCGTGGACATCGACCGGGACGGCTTCTTCGCGCTGCTGTACGAGGGCCTGCGGAGCTACGCGCCGGGCGGGGCGAACGACCCCGGGCGGAGGGACTGACGCGTGGGCCGGGTGGTGGTGGTCGGGTCCGTGAACGTCGACCTGGTGGTGCAGGTAGAACGGATACCGCGGGCGGGAGAGACCGTCACTCGGGGTAGGTTCACCCGCGCGTTCGGCGGGAAGGGGGCGAACCAGGCGGCCGGGGCGGCGCGGCTGGGCGCGGAGACGGCGCTGGTGGGGATGGTGGGCGACGACGACTTCGGACGGGAGGCGCTGGAGGACCTGCGTTCGTTCGGGGTCGACACGTCGAGGGTGGGTGTCGGCACGGAGCCCACCGGGGTGGCCCAGATCATGGTGGACGGGGCCGGCGAGAACATCATCGCCGTCGCCTCCGGCGCCAACACCGAGCTGACCGGCGAGCGCGTGGAGCGGGCCCTGGCGGACCTGGCGCCGCGCGGGACGATCATCCTGGCCGGGCTGGAGGTGCCGGACCAGGCCGTCCGCGCCGCGGCCCGCCACGCCAGCGAATACGGGTGCCCCTTCATCCTGAACCCGGCCCCGGCCCGGGACCTGACGGCCGACGTGATCGGGTGGACGGACGTGATCACGCCGAACGAGCTGGAGGCGGTGTCGCTGGGCAGCGTGGACCGGCTCCTCCAGCAGGGAGCCCGCGCGGTGGTGGTGAGCCGGGGCGCGCAGGGCGCGGACCTGTTCCGCATCGGCAAGCCCTCGGTGCACCAGCAGCCGTTCCGGGTGGAGGTCGTGGACACCACCGGCGCGGGCGATGCGCTGAACGCCGGCCTGGCGTGGGCCCTGGCGGAGGGGCGGCCCCTGGAGGAAGCGCTCCGCCTGGCCGCCGCGGCCGGCGCCCTGGCCACCCGAGCCGTGGGAGCCCGGTCCAGCCTGGCCACCCGGCAGGAAATCCAGCTGCTGGCGTCGAGCTGAAGCCGGTCGCTACCGTCCGACGTGCAGCTCGCGGACCAGCTCCTCCATCTCCCCTGACGGCCGCCCACCGAGTTCCTCCCAAAGGATCCGGCAGTACCACCGGTACTGGCGGACGACCTCGCCGGAGTTCCCTTCCGCGGCGAACGCCCGCATCAGGGCCCGATGGGCGCTTTCCCGGAGGGGTTCGGCCTGTACGGCGGCGACACCAGCCTCCACGGCCCGGCCAAACAGCCCGGCCTCGGCGAACCGCTCGCAGAGGATCTCCAGGGCGTGCAGCCGCAGCTGCCGGAAGTACTCCCGCTCCGCCGTGACCCAGTCCTCGTACCAGTCTGGAAGGAGGTCCTCCATCAGCAGGTGGAGCGGGAGCCGACTGAGCCCTGCCCCGCTGGCGTCGCGGTGACCGTCCATCACCTGGTGGGCCAGCTCCAGCGCATGGCGGTAGTCCACCCGGACACGGCTGCCCAACGCAAGTTCCTGACTCGACGCTTCGATCAGCGGAAAGTCCGGCAGGCGCAGCCGCCACAGAGCGGACCGAAGGCTGGCGGTGGCTCGCTCCTCCTGCGACTCCGTCCACAGGATCCCGGCGACGTAGTTGCGCCGTAGCGGCCGCAGACGCAGCGCCAAGAACGCCACCAGCCGCTGCGTGCTCACCGGGAGTGCGACGGGCCTCCCGTGGTCCGTGAGCCTGAAACCGCCCAGCACATACAGCCCCAACGCCGGGCTCGAATCGACCGAAAGGGGATGCGAAAAGCCGGACGGACGGCTGGGACGGGAAGGTCGGAACCCTCTCGTCGGCGGGCTCCACTCTCGGGGAAGTGACCCCATGCTGCCCCCGGCCGGGCGATCAGGGGGGTAGCGACGGGCCGGTCCCGCCTCCGCGAGCGAGCCTACTCCTGCCGACTCGGGCTGTCACGTGGGCCGAACGAAGGACCCCCGGCCGCCGTCCGCTCGGTGCCGGCGGATGGCCGGCCGTCGCCTACGAGGCTGTCGCCTGTTCGTGGATTTCGGGCACGATCTCGATACGCGCGCTCAGACCGCCCAGCACGAGGCCGGTCCGCGCGTCGAGCTGCGTAACCTCCAGCGGAGAGAAGGAACCTACCTTGCCTCGCTTCGGGCGGTCGAACATCAGGAAGAGCGTATGCGAGGTATGGGGCTCCATGAGAACGTCCCGGAGCGTCACGCGACCCGTGCCGTTGGCGACGAGCATCAACGGTGACTCGATCGCCGCGTGCACGTCTTCGACCCGCTGCTTGCTCCACTCGTCGTCGTACGGATGCTTGCTCCTCTGATAGCTCTCGATCAGCTTCACGTGCTCTTCGGCCCATCGCCGGAAGTCCTCGAAGTCCTGCCCGAGCTTGGCCCCCTCGACGAGCTCGGAGATCTCTCCCTTCATCTGGACGTGTGGCAGATACACCCGGACACGGCCTCGGTACCGCAGGAGCTCGATCTGCACAGTGGTCAGGAAGTCCTCGCCGTATGGATTGTTGATGCGAACGGGCAGGACGAGCTGCTGGGGCCGGCCCACCGGTGGCAGCGTGCCCGTGAACTGGACCACCTTGAGGTTCTTGTGGGCCGCCTTGCGCTCCCCGAGGCTCAGCAGGTCTGTCACGGTCTGGGTCGCCGTGAATGAGTCGCCGGCGTGGTGCACCAATGCGAGGACGCAGTGGTGATCGTTGCCGGCGAGGCTCGCGGGCGGCGGAAGAAGGTCCGAGGTGAGATCGAAGGCCGCGATCTTCGGAAAGCCGACCCGCACGTCGCTCAGGGTGGCAAAACCGACCGTCCTCCAGTCGGGAGTCACGATCGGCGTTCCGCTCTGGACGTTCGCCTCGAATCCGGCGGGGAGGTTCGGCAGGCTCGCCGACGCGTTCGCCAGGAGCAACATCACGCGAACGTTGTCCGCCCGGGTGACGCCGCGGTTGTGCACCTGGACGTAGACGCGCGTCGTGATCGTTGCCGTCGCGTGGGTCGCTACGTTCTGGAAATCGTCCGTGAGGTCATTGTCGAACTGCTCAAAGTCGATGGTCGTTCCGGGCGTGACGGGGAACTGGTAGTTGCCGCCCGCGTCCGGCGTATCGAGCTTGATGTCTGGACCGGCCCAATGGCGGACGACCTGCCCGAATGCCGTCGGATCCGGGAGCCAGTCCACGGTGGCAGCACGACCCTGATCGAGCTGGGTGTCACGAACGTAGAGTTGGATGCCTGGCACCGACGCGGCGGCCAGGTCGTACTCGTAGACCCCGCGACCGTAGGTTGAGGCTCGCAGCAGCCGCCGGGGGTTGAGGAGGCTTAGGTCGAGCACCCCGGCATCGGGGAGACCTGAGGAGAAGGGCGACCAGTTCCCCCCACTGTCCGTGGAGCGCCATATGCCGATGTCGGCCCCGGCAAAGACTGTGCCGGGGTTATTGGGGTCACAAACGATGGCGCTGTGCTGGACGTCGAGCAGGCTGGCCGGGTTCCCCGCAGCGGGACCGCTTCGCTGCTGCCACTGGGTCCCGTCGAACCGCCATACGTGCCTCCAATCCCCGAATCCGCCGAGGGAGACATAGATCGAGTTGCCGGTCGGATCGGATGCATCGACCGCGATGCTCGTGATCGGGCCGACGACGCCCAAGGCGTTCGCCCCGCCCAGGTTGTCGAGCCGCGTCCGGGTCCAACCGCCGGCACCCTGATCGAAGCGGTAGACGCGACCGCCCATGGTGCCCGCGTAGAGCTTCGTGTTCGAGGCGAACACGAGCGAACGGATCATCGTGCCGAGGTCGTCGGTGGCGTTGCCGGCCGGGATGGATGCCCACCCTCCGCCGAACGTGTCGCTGATCCAAGGCCTCTGGCTTCCGAAGGCGACGCGCTCGGCTTCGGCCGCCGTGCCCGAAGGAGGCGTCCCGGCGATCGGTGCGTAAAACAGCGCGCTATCGCCCGCGGGGATCGGCACGCTGACTGGCGCGTAGTTGTACCGCGTGCCTCCATCCGTGGCCCGGTTCACCGAACCGCCGACGTAGGTAGCGAGGATCTTGTACGGGTCGTTCCAGTTGATCACCAGGTCTCCGCTGTCCCCCCACACGGAGTGGTACCAGGCCTCCTCCCCCGTGAAGCGGAGACCTCCGTTGTCCTGCGTGCCGCAGAACAGGACCGCATCCTCTCTCGGGTGTTGTCCCAGCCGGTTCATCTCGAGCGTCTGCAGCCCGGTGTTACGGGGAACGAAGACGTCCCCGGCACCGCTCGGATTCGTCGAATAGAAGGCGCCTCCGTCACAGCCGAGCCACAGCTTGTTCGAGTCCCCCGGTGCGAAGACGAGTGTGTGGACGTCGGCGTGGTGCGAGTTGCCGATGTAGGCCGGCGCCATGCTGTAGGTCAGACCGGCGCCGGCGCC
>JALYLZ010000178.1 GCA_030774015.1 Actinomycetota bacterium
CCTCCCGCCCACCCCGACCATCCCGGTACCGACGCCGTCGGGGTCGGCCGAAGCCCATGCCCGTGCCGCCCGAGCCGGGCCGGGCGGCGCCACTGCGGCGTGGAGGCCGCAGCGCACCTAACGGCGCGCAGTCACGCGAACGCCGACTCCGCCGGGACGGCGGTCGGGTCCAGGGGCAGCGTGGCCACGATCGTGGTCCCCCCTCCCGGCGTGGAATGCACCAGCAGCGTGCCTCCTCCGAGCTCGGTCCGCTCGCGCATCGACGCCAGGCCCACCCGGCCCGCCCGGAGGAAGTCCCGCGCGGATCCGGGGTCGAAGCCCCCGCCGTCGTCCACGATCTCCACGCTCAGCCGGCCCGCGACGGCCTCCACCGACACCCCCACCTCGGTGGCACCGGCGTGCTTGCCGGCGTTGGTGAGCGCTTCCTGCACGATGCGGTAGGCCAGCGTCTCCACGTCCGGGGGGACCTCCACCATGGCCCTCCCGGCGAACCGCGTGCGCACGCCGGCATCGCGTCCGAACCGGGCCAGGACATCGCGCAGCGCCGGCACCAGGCCCCGCTCGTCCAGCACCGGCGGGCGGAGGTCCGACATCAGCCGGCGAAGGTTCTCGGTCTCCTCGGAGATCTCCCCCCGGATCTTGGTGAGCATGGCCACGGCCTTGTCCACGGATCCCGAGCGCAGCAGCATCAGGACCGCCTCGAGCGAAAGGGAAGCCGCCGAGACGCCCTGCACCGGCCCGTCGTGGAGGTCCCGGGCGATGCGGTTTCGTTCCGCCTCGATCGCGGTGTTGGTCCGCTTCAGCAGGCGGGTCCGGTCCTCGTCCCGGTCCTGGAGGAACTGGAGCAGCGAGCGGATGGTCTGGTCGGCGACCCGGGCGGCGGTGACGTCCCGCACCACCAGGATCCGCCCCGGGTGACGGCCGGGAAGCTCGGATGAGCGGGCTTCCAGGTAGAGGGCCTGTCCGCTCCGCTGGAGGACCGCCTGCCCGGTCTCCGGAAGCTCCGCCAGCGAGCCGGCAGGCCCCTCGACCTCCTCCGCCAGGCTCTCCCACGTCCGGACCAGCACGCGGCTCTGGGACAGGCCCACCATGAGACAGAACGCGTCGTTGGCCCGCCGGATCACCCCGGCGGCGTCGAGCTCGACGATCCCGTCCGCCGCCGCGTCCACCAGCATCCGCAACCGTTCCTCGGATTCCGCCAGGGAAAGGTGCAGCTCGGTGAGCCGGGCCAGTCCAGCCCCGGCGTCCGACAGCGCGCGGTCTTTCTGCTCCAGGACCCTGGCGGTGGCCTCGCTGGTCCGGCTGACCCGTGACAGCGTGATCACGATCCTCCCCGCCAGGGCGAGCGTGGGGAGCCCCACCAGCAGCCCGGCCTCGACGGGCCGCCCCCCTCCTCGGAGCTCCAGCTGCGAGATGGCCACCAGGCTGACGCACGTCCCGATGACCGACATCGCCGAGAGCGCGGTTCGGCTCCAGCCCCGCCCGTCCCGGGGCCGCGGCGACGCCAGGGTGGGCTCCACCACCAGCAGGGCGGCCGCGGCCAGGGCGCCGAGCCCCAGGGACAGGTCGACGGCGGCCTGGCCGGCCAGATAGTGGTGGCGGATCCACTCGAAGCCGAACCCGAGCGTCGAGCCGGCGAAGGATCCCACCACCAGGAACAGGCCGAGGTGCATGGGGGACGGCCTCCGAAGGGCCAGCGCCGCCCACGCCACCAGCACCAGCATGGCCGAGCAGGCGAACAGGGCGCTGGACGCCACGGCCTCGCCGCTCGGCTGACCGGACGGGCGAAGCAGGGGGTACAGGACCGACGCCGCGGCCACGGCGGTCAGCCCCACGTCGGCCATGACCTCCCGGCGGCCCTGTGAGTCGAAATGGACCCTCAGCTCGAACCAGAACAGCGCCACCAGCAGGATGGCCACCGCGCCGACGACGATCGCGGGGAGGAGCGTGCCGCCTGCGGGGCCGGTGGGCGCACGCAGCAGGTCGCGGACCAGGAACAGTGCCTCGAACGCCCCGATCAGCGCCAGGGCCGCTCCCAGGCCCAGCCCCGCCCTCCATCCTCCGGGGCGGCGGGCCGCGTGGATGACCACCACGCCGGACAGCAGGGCCACCCCGCCGACGGCCCCGTGGGACAGCATCGCGCGCGGCAGGATGCCCCTGGGGACCAGTGCGTAGGCCAGGATCAATGCCGCGGCGCAGCCGCCCAGGACGGCCAGCGTGGAGCGGCTGCGGTGAGGAGGAAGCGCGCGATCCATTCGTCCCATTGAATATCGCCATCCCCGGCGGTCAGCTGCATCCGTCGGTTGGCGCGAGCTTCGGGGGATATTCCGCTAGGCGGAACGGACTACGGGTCCATCCCCCGAAAGGGCCACAGTGGGGCCGGGGCCACGAGGGCCGATCGACGCGAAGAGAGCTGGGTTCCGGGGTGGCTTGGCGCCATCGGGCCGGTCGGGGACCAGGGGTCCGGACGTGCCCGGAGGCAGCGTCACTCGATGAGGCGGCGGCGGAGCGCTTCGGCCACGGCCGCGGTGCGGTCCGAGGCCCCGAGCTTCTCGAAGATGTGCTCGAGATGCGTCTTCACGGTGTCCGGCGAGATGAACAGCTTCTCCGCGATGTCCCGGTTGGTGTGCCCGAAGGCCAGCAGCTGGAGGACCTCGATCTCCCGGGCGGTGAGCGTCTCGGCCTTGCGGTCGCGTTCCTTGACCGTGGACAGCTCCTCGGCCAGGGCCACCACCAGCTGCGGGTCGATGACCATGTTGCCGCCGGCCACCAGGCGCACCGTCTGGATGAGGTGCTCGGCGTCTCGGGCCTTCAGGACATAGCCTCGGGCACCGGCGCGCACGGCCTCCACCACGAACTGGCGGTCGTCGTACGCGGTCAGCATGATCACGCCGACCTTGGGGAAGCGCTCCCGGATCTTGCGGGCGGCCTCCAGGCCGTCCATCTCGGGCATCCGGATGTCCAGCAGGACGATGTCCGGGGAGGCCCGGTCGATGAGGGTGATTGCCTCCTCGCCGTTCGCCGCCTCGCCCACGACCTCGATGTCCTCCGCGGTGTCCAGGTAGCGACGCAGGCCCTGGCGGACCAGGGAGTGGTCGTCGGCGATCGCGACCTTGATGGTCATGGCCCGGCTCCGCGGCTCGGCCGCCGTCGCAGACATCCCATTCGACATTCCATCCTAAGACTCGGCATTCGGCACCCCAAAGTGAAGCCGAAATCTCGGAATGGCGGACTTTTTTCGCCCGGGGCTCCCGATGCCCCTGGCGCCATTCGGGCCGCCGAGGGGTGAGACGGTGTCGGACGAACGGCGTAGCTGCCGCGATGAGGGGCTCATGCCAGGGTAAATTACACCACTGGCATTCTCCCGCCGACCGAGGAGAGGAGCAGGTGCCAACCGCCGGCTCATCGACCACCCCCGCCGCCGTCACCTACGGCCGGCAGAACCGGGCCCGGCTGATCCGCCGCATCTACCTCGGCCTCCTGGGCGCCTTCCTCGTGCTCGGACTCCTGAACGTCTTCGGCTCGAGGACCGGCTCGGTGTCCGCGCAGGCCAACGGGTACTCGCTGCGGGTCGTCTATCCGCAGGCCAGCAGGCCAAGCCTGCCGGTGAAATGGGAGCTCACCCTGACCCATCCCGGGGGGTTCTCCGGGCCCGTTCGCGTCGGGATCCCGATCGACTATTTCAACCTCTTCGACTTCAACAACACCTACCCGCTGCCCAGCGACACGCTGAACGAGGGTGGGCTGGTGATCATGGTGTTCCCGGCGCCGGCCGGTGACACGCTGGAGGTCCTCCTGGACGCCCGGACCCAGCCCGGCCTGCGCGCCGGCATGAGTACCAGCACCTCCATCCTGGGCAACGACGACCGCGCCCTGGTCACGGTCCGCTACACGACGAGGGTGATGCCCTGATGCAGATCGTGGTCCGCGCGGCGGTCATGTACTTCTTCGTGTGGTTCCTGACCCGGGCCATGGGTAAGAAGGAGATGGCCCAGCTGTCGGTGTTCGAGATGATCCTGGCGGTCACCATGGGCGACCTCATCCAGCAGGGGGTCACCCAGGAGGACCAGTCCCTGACCGGAGCCATGCTCGCGGTCGGCACGATCGGCATGCTGGTGGTGCTCTTCTCGTTCGTGGCCTACAAGACACCGAGGACGCGTTCGGCCATCGAGGGGATCCCGGTGATCCTGGTCCGCGACGGCAAGCCGGTGCAGCGGGCCATGCAGTACGAGCGGATCAGCCTGGACGAGGTGAAGGACGCCGCGCGAGCCCAGGGCATCGAGACCCTGGCCCAGGTCAAGCTGGCCATCCTGGAGCCCGGCGGGACCTTCTCGTTCCTGAAGGCCGATGGCCAGGACGACCAGCAGGGCGAGCCCGCCAAGAAGGAGTAGCTCCAGGGCGCCCCGCCGCCGAGCTCAGAAGATGTAGTACCAGTTCACGAAGAGCACGGTGAGCAGGCCGAGCCCCGCCGCGGACGCCGCGACGATCAGGTGGTGGGGGATTCGCTTTCGTTCCGCCAGCAGGGCCAGGCCCCAGAAGATCGGGAACAGGACCAGCAGGAACCGGGGCACCGACATCAGGGGCCGGCCCAGGAACGAGAAGCACAGCGGGACCAGGATGCTGGCCCACGCGTAGAAGCCGTACGTGGGCCGGAGCCTGGCCCCGGCGTACACGGCCACCGCCAGCGCCGGCACCACGATGACCCAGTCCAGCTCGTGGTAGCCGCCCGGGTATGCCCCGATGTACTGGTAGGCGTCCCGGGTGGCCTGGCCGAGCGTGTTCCACGGAAGCGAGGCCACGCGCTGCCACAGCCCCTGGTTGGTGATGGGCCGAAGCCAATCCCCCGCGAACCACTGCCAGTAGGCCAGGTAGGCGGCCGTTCCGATCCCCACGAACCCGGACCACAGCAGGCTCCAGGCCAGCGCGCGGCCCCGGTCCCGGCCGCTCGCGCCCTTCCGGTCCCGCCACTGGTTCCATGCCTCCAGCGCCAGCGCCGGCAGGAGGAGCAGCCCGAGGTTCCTGGTCAGCGCGGCCAGCGCTCCGGTCACGCCGGCGAGCGGCCATTTTCCCCTCCGCGCCGCCCAGAACGACGTCACCGACAGCAGTAGGAACAGCGACTCGCTGTAGGGGGCCAGGAAGAAGAACGACGTGGGGAACACCGCCAGGTACAGCACGGCCTTCCGCGCGGCGGGCTCGGACAGCTCGGAGGAGGTCAGGAAGTACAGGACCACGAGCCCCCCCAGGAATGCCGCGTTCGACACCACGATGGAGGCGGCCAGCGGGTGATCGAACAGCACGAACGACACGGCCCGGATGGCCAGCGGGTACAGCGGGAAGAACGCCGCGCTCCCGTCGTTCAGGCGGTAGCCCTGCGTGGCGATGCGCAGGAACCACAGCGCGTCCTGCCGCTCCCACGCCGTGAACAGGTTGTGCGGGCCGGGTGTGAAACCGGGCGCCTTCCACCCGGGGACCGACACCGGCAGGATGGCGTGCGGCAGGATGGCCACGCCGATCAGCGCCAGCAGGAACAGCCCGAGGCGAAGGGCCAGGAACACCTTCAGGCAGTACCAGACGCCCTCGCGGATGCGGGCCCGCTCGCGTTCCCGGTCCTCCGGTCCCGTCGAGGCGCCGGTGGCCTGGGCCGGCGCCGTTCCCGGCGTCACCTCGGCCTTCACGCCGCAACCTCCTGTGGCACCGCGCCGAGCTCGTCGTCCAGGCTCGGTGCGCGCTGGCGGACCCATGCCACCAGGCACGCCACCAGGATGGCCGCCCGGATCAGCACGGCCAGCTCGAATGCCCCCAGCGGCACGCCTCCCAATCGCGCCGGAGCCACATTGGCCTGCTCCTCAGCGTAGCGGCCGAACCAGGAGAAGCGGGTTACGAACACCGCGACGTCGGCCGCCTCGAACAGCGCGAAGAGCCCGAGCCCCGATAGCCGCCCCAGACCCGGCAGCCGTCCAAGCCCCGGCAACCGCCCCAGCCCCGGCAGCGCCAGCGCGAACCAGGGGAGCAGCCACAGCCCGTACTGCGGCGAGTACACCTTGTTGGTGAGCAGGAACAGGATCAGCAGCGGCAACCCGAAGGTCCACCGGGGGAAATCGGGATCGCGGCGCCGCCGGAGCCGCCACACCAGCACCGCGAACCCCGCGAACGCCACCAGCGAGAGAAGGTTGACCAGCGACGGCGACAGGCAGGACGTGTTGTGGGTCAGCCGCTGGCAGCCGATGAACCACAGGCTGTCCCAGTCCGCCACCCGCTTGGAGTTGAAGCGGAAGAACTCGCTCCAGTCATGCGGTCCCAGGAGGGCGAACGGGACGTTGACGGCGAGCCACGAGCCCGCGGCGGCCCACGTGAGGTGGATGCCGTCGTCCGGCTTGCGCTCCCGGAACCGTTCGGCCGCGAACGGGATGATCAGCAGCACCGGGTACAGCTTGGCGGCGGTGCCCAGCCCGATCAGGATCCCCGCCGCCACGTTCCGCCGGCGCAGGAAGGCGACCGTGGCGGCCGTGGCCAGGGCCACCGCCAGGAGGTCCCAGTTCATGAACCCGTAGATCAGCAGCGTGGGCGCCAGCGCGAACCACAGCGCCCGCGTCCCCACGACCATGTACAGGCCCACGGCGACCACCACGGCCGCGATCGAGAGCAGGAAGACATTCGAGTAGAAGAACGTGGCGGCCGTGGAGACGGGCTGCGCCGTGAGGTACATGGCGAACATGGTCCCCACCGGGTACTCGTCGCATTCGAAGGGGCTCGGCTTGCAGGCGTCCACGAACGGGATCCGCCCGCCCTGGAGCTGCTCCGTGTAGTAGAGGGGCACGATGTCCGAGTAGCACAGGTGCCGGTACTGCTTGTTGTCCTGCCAGTCGCCCTCCGCGCAGGGAGACCGGAGATGGCCGTCCCGGATGACCGGCTGGGTCTTCAGCAGCAGGCCGAGCAGCAGGGTCGCCGAGAGCGCGATCAGCACCACGCCGAGGCCGACCCGGCCCGTTCGCGTCTGCATCGGCCGATTATCCCCCGGCCCTGGAGCCCCGAGGGGAATGCCGGCCCTGGGGGCGGGCGCCGCAGTTGTGTCAGAAGTCGAGGTCGCCTGTACCCGTCTCCGCCCTCGCCGTGGTCGACATCGTGCCGCCAGCCCGGTCGATGGCGGAGGACGATGGATTCCAGGTCATCGTCGTCGTGCCGCTCGAGATGGTGCCGGTCGAGCCGCTCGCCGTTCCCAGAGTGATCGTGATGACCGCCCCACTCATGGTCATCGTCGACGAAGGGAAGGTCCGGTTCGCCGTCGCGTAGCCCTGCTGGACACCGAGGTCCACGGTCCCGAAGGGCAACTGGGATGAGTTCCCCGAGTCGTAGACCTGGACGGTATCGTCGCTCGACCCTGTGCCCTTGTTCATGCGCACGGTCACCGTGACGGACCCCGTGCCGTCCCAGCTGGACGAGATGCTGCACGGCTCCATGTTCTCGGAGAAGGTGAAGATGATCTTGTCACCTGCTTCTGCATGGCCGGCCGTCCCGCCGGAGACGTTCGTGGTCTGGATGTCGGAAGCGGATGGCGCCTGGTTGTCCACGGTGACGCTCCCGCTCTGGGCTCCGCTGCTGGTGCCCAGGTTGTCCGTCGCCGTGATGGTGTACGTCTGGCTGCCAGTGGAGAGAGAGCTGTTTGCGGTCAGCGAGCTGCTTCGGTAGGTGTAGCTGACGCCGCCAACCGAGAAGGGCCCGCCGCTGGAGGTAAGCGACACGGCCGTCTGTCCCGTGGTGACGTTGCTGACGTTAGCGGTCACCGTCTGGACGCCGCTCCCCGAACCGTCGCTCACGTTCGCGTACAGGAAGTAGGCTCCGTTCGCCCTGATGAACCCGGCGGTTCCGGGCGAGCAGATCCCTGAGCGGGCGATGACGCTCGCGGAGACGGAAGGCGCCGTGCTGTCGATGGTGACCGAGAAGCTGGACGCCGTGCCACTGTTGTTGGCGTTGTCTGTGGCACCGACCGTGTAGCTCTGGACGCCGTCGGAGAGATTCGAGTCCGCGGTGCGGGAGGCGCTCCGGTAGCTGTAGGTGACGCCTCCGGCTGTGTAAGAACCCGAGGTCAGGGCCACGTTGTTTGCTCCGTTCTCGATGTTCTTCACGTGCGCGGTCACGGAGGACACGCCGCTCGCCGGGTTTCCGGTGTCGGTGACGTTCGCATACACGTAGTAGGTGCTTCCCTTCGTGAGGTAGCCGGCGCCGCCACCGGCCGTCCTCTCGACCACGCTCGCCGTGACGTTTGGCGCCACGAAGTCCGTGGCGGCGGTGATGCTGTTGCTGCCGTTCGAGGTGGTGCCGATGAACCCCGCCACGGTCACTCCCGCGGTCGTGCCGACCACCGTGGCCAGGACAAGCATGGCCGTCATCAGCCCGATCCGGTGACGTGTGCGCAGGCTCATGTGTTCTGGGCCTCCCAGGTGAACGCGATCGTGGCGTTCAGGCCCTGCGCAGCGCTGTTGTTCTGGAGGGAGAGGACGAACAGGTACCAGTGAACCTCGTTCGTCGTCCAGAGCTCCGGCGAGGAGGAGGTGGGATCCAGGATCCCGGCAGCGGAGGAGGGCGGATAGTTGGACAGCGTTCCGTTGTAGATGACGCCCGCGGGCTGGCCCGTGACGTACACGGTCGTGTCGGCCGTGAATGTGAGGGTGGGGACGACGCAGCTGTTGAAGCCGGCCGTGTTCTGACCCCGGGAGAGGGTGAGATTGAGATAGGGGCCGAGCCCGGTGCCACCCACGGTGGCGTACAGGCGCACGTTGGCGCTCAGGCTTCCGGTGTACGTCACCCCGATACACCCGTACTGGGAGGTCCCCGGCTTCAGGCCCGTGATGTTGGCGAACATGGCCGCGCCGGCGTCGTTGTCGCTGATCGTGACGGACCCACTCGAGAACGAGTCGCCCGGGTTGGAGGTGGTCGCCGAGTAGGTGGCGTAGGCCGTCGCGCCCGATGCCGCTCCCACCAGGATCATGGCCCCCACGACCACCACGGGCCTTCGGATCAGGGCCCGGACGAGGGCAGAGGGCCGAGCCGGGCCGCTACGTTGCAGAAGCACCGGACGGCTTCCTCTTCGGTCGCCAGATCTTCACCAGCTCGTAGCCCCCCAGGAACAGGGCGGGCAGGACCACGAGCGCCAGCCGGCCCGACCGGCTCGAGCCCCACACCAGAGCGAAGCCGAGTCGCTTGACGCGGAACCGCACGAGCCCCACGGAGCCGTCGACCGGGACGGTCCACCGCTCGACGGTGTTGTTCGCGTCGCCCTTGGTGGTGAAGTGCACGATGCCGTCCGCGACCCGGATGGCCCGAGCCCGGTGCGTGATCATGATGTTCTGGTCGCCCGGATCGCGAAAGATAACGATGTCCCCGACCCGTGCCTCCAGGGGCGAGATCGCCCGCTCCACGACGACGTCGCCGGTGTGGATGGCTGGCTCCATGCTGCCGGACAACACGGTGAGCGCGTGGTACCCGAGCATGCCGGGCACGGCGATGGCGCCCGCGATGGTCATCAGGACGCCGCGGACGAACCAGAACAGCACCCCCCGGACCCGCCACAGGCGCCTGGGGCCACGCACTCGTTGCGAGGCGGCCCGGTGCCGCGGTTCCCGGTCGGGTCGCTCCGGTCGCTGACGTCGACGGCGCGACGGTCCCGACGCCACCGGCTGGGCCTCCCGCCACGCCACGCCCGCGGGATCCGCGAGGGCGGGCCCGGCCCCGGGGGGCGGGGCCACTGGCACGGGGGGAGGGGGAGCCGGAATCGGGACGAACCGAACCGTGTCCCCCGCCGGCACCTCGACCAGGCGCTCGAGCAGATTGACGGCGCTCGCCGGGCGGCGGCTGGAGGCCATGTCAGGCCCTCGCCGGCCGGACGTCGAAGGCCAGCGTCACGTCGTCGATCCGGTTCTGGTAGCCATCCCGGACGGAGGCAGGGAGCCACACCCGCACGTCGAGGATCTGGGTGTGTCCGGCGGCCAGCCGGAGCGGGTTCGACCCCACCTCGAGGCCTGACAGCGGGCCCCGGTACACGGCCCGGCTTCCGGCGGAGACCTCCACGCTCAGCAGCGTGTCGAGGTCTCGGATCGATGGCAGCGCCTGCACGGTCACGTCGAGTGGGCCCCCGGTCTGGTTCCTCACCGGGATGCTCCCCGCGGCGGACGGGCCGCCCGGTCGGAGGTCCGTGCCCCGGAGGAACGCCCCACCGGGGACCGCAAGCTCTCCGATGGGCCCGGTGATGAAGGTGACGTCCGCTCCGACCTTCCCGTCTCCTCGGGGGATGGCCCAGGCGTTCACCGCCCAGGCGAACAGCCCCACGACAACCAGGATGCCGACCGCAAACGCGGCTGCATTCCGTTTCGCCCAGGTCGTCGAGTTCATCTGCCTGCTACCTCCACATGCGGGAGGCCGCCCCCGAGGGAACGGCCTCCCGGCACCCGGCTGGTTCGATCCTCGTGCCTAGGTGTTCTGCGCTTCCCAGGTGAACGTGTGTGTCCCGGTGGTGAGGCCTCCACCCGTGGTATCGGAAGAGGAAAGGGAGACCTGGAACTTGTAGACCACCGCGTCGTTCTGGCTCCACGTGAGCGACGCCTGGCCGGTGTTCTTGAGCGCCAGGCCGGTCGAGAAGTTCGAGTGCGTGCTGGCGAAGTTGGACAGCGTCCCGGTGTAGATCGCGCCACCCGAGTCCGCCACGAAGTTCGTGCACGAGGAGCCGAAGGAAACGGATCCGGTCCCCGGTGTGATGGTCAGCGTCAGGTGCGATCCGAGCGATGCGATCGTGCTGCCCGTGTACAGGCGCACGTTGGCCCCCAGGGACCCCGTGTAGGTCGCCGTGATGCACGACTGTGCGGAGTCACCCGGCTTCGCGTTCGTCACGCTGTACATCGCCGTCCCGGAGTCGTTGTCGGAGAGCGTGACCGACCCGGCGGCGAACAGGTTGCCGTCGTTCGACGTGGTGCTGGAGAACGCCGAGAAGGTCCCGACGCCGGCCACCGTGCCCACGACGCCGACCACGAGAACCGTGAGCAGCAGCTTACGGGTCCTGTTTCTCACTTGGGGGGCTCCTTTCCGAGTCCTTCGAATTAGCCGTTCTCCATGGGTCTCGGAGGCGCCGGAGCAGGGCTGAATCCCCAGTTGAGCCGGTGTGCAGGTATCTTTGGGTACCCGGAGAAAGGTAGGACGTTCGGCTAGACGGTCAGCCAGCCGTGGCGCACGGCGAAGGCGACGGCTTCCAGCCGGGAGTGCACCCGCAGCTTCGACAGGATGTTGCGGACGTGGGTCTGCACGGTCTGGGGGCTGATCACCAGCCGCTCCGCGATATCGTCGTTGCGCAGGCCTTCCGCCAGGAGCTTCAGGATCTCGCTCTCGCGCTCGGTGAGCTGGCCCAGGAGCACCTCGGCGTCCCGCCGGATCTCGCGGTCCTTGGCGACATCGCGGAGGACCCGGGTGAGCAGGGCGGGGTCGATCACGGACTCGCCTCGGGCGGCAGCCTTCACCGCGCCGATCAGGTCCTCCATGGCCTGCATCTTGGTGAGGAACCCGGAGGCTCCCGCCTCCACCGCGTCGACCACGTACTCCCCGCCCTGATGGCCGGTGATGACCACGACGTTCGTCTCCGGGGAGCCTCGCTTGATGAGGCGGGTCGCGTCGATGCCCGTCATGGTCCCGCCGAACTCGACATCCATCAGGACGACGTCGGGCCGTTCCCGCAGGCACAGGGCCACGGCTTCCTGGGGATCGGTGAGGGGGGGTGAGATGAGCTCAAGCGTGGGGTCGCCCTGGACGATCTGTGCCAGCGCCTCCCCCAGCACCCGATGGTCGTCACAGATCACGAGCCGCGCGGGGCGCTCCGCCTCCGGCTCTTCCGTTCCCGTCACACCTCTCCCCCGAAGCCAGCGAGGGACGCGATCCTAGCCGGTAGCCCCCAGGAAGCCAATCCGTGCGGGCAGCTAGCGGCGGTCGGGGCGCTCCGGCAACCGGAGGGTGAACCGGCAGTCGTACTCGGACTCGAGCGAGAAGGAGTCGTTGGTCACGCCCTGGTCCACGTCGAGGATCAGGCCGTCGCCCTCGCCGTACAGATCGGCCAGGAAGCGAGGGGCATGCACCGGGACCCCGGCGACCTCGCCGACCCGCATGGTGTCGGGGCCGGCGTAGTACCGGTCGTACAGGTAGGGCGCGGTGGAGTCGCAGCACCCCGTTCCCAGCACCATCACCAGGTCCTGGCGGTCGGATGCCGCGACCTTGCGGACCACCGCCTCCGCCGCTTCCGTGGCCCGAAGCTCCATGGCCATCAGATACCCCGTCCTGCCCGGTCCGACGCGGCTACAGCCCGACGACCTGGTACCAGAACTTCTGCTCCTTGGTCGGCGTCTGGTCCACCCGGATGTACTTCACCTGGAGGTACTCGTCCAGGCCCCAGTTCCCGAACTCCCGGCCGATGCCCGACTGCTTGTACCCGCCGAAGGGGGCGGCCGGCGACAGCATGTGCCAGTCGTTGATCCACACCGTTCCGGCCTTGATCCGCTTGGCCAGGGCCAGGGCCCGCGGGATGTCTCGGGACCACACCCCCGCGGCGAGGCCGTAGATGGTGTCGTTGGCCTGCCGCAGCGCGTCCTCCACGGAGTCGTACCGGATGACCGACAGGACCGGCCCGAAGATCTCCTCCTGGGCGATCTTCATCGAGTTGTCCACGTCGCCGAAGATCGTGGGCTGAAAGTAGAAGCCGCCCTCGCCGCCGGCCGGCGCGGCCCGCTCGCCGCCGGTCAGGAGCTTCGCCCCCTCGTCCTGGCCGATCTGGACGTAGCGCTCGACGGTCTCGAGCTGGCGCCTGTTCAGCACCGGCCCGAGGTCCGAGGCGAAGTCCGTGGCCGGGCCCACGGTCATCCCCTCGGCCAGCTCCACGAGGCGTGCGGTGACCTCGTCGTACAGCGACGACGGCACGAACAGCCGCGTGCCCGCCTCGCACATCTGGCCGGTGTGCAGGTACACCGCCCACAGGGCTCCGGGGACCGCGACGTCGAGGTCCGCGTCGTCGAGCATGATGTTCGGGCTCTTGCCGCCCAGCTCCAGGGTCACCTTCTTCACCGTTCCCGAGGCCAGCTGCATGATCCGGCGGCCCACCTCCGTCGAGCCGGTGAACGCGACCTTGTCCACGCGGGGGTCGGACACCAGGGCCTCGCCGGCACTCGGCCCGTGTCCCGGCAGGACGTTGACGACGCCCGGCGGCAGGCCTGCCTCGGCGATGATCTCTGCCAGGATCAGCGCGGTGACCGGCGTCTCCAGGGCCGGCTTGAGGACGGCGGTGTTCCCCGTGGCCAGGGCGGGCGCGAGCTTCCAGATGGCCATGATGTAGGGGAAGTTCCAGGGGATGATGCCGGCGCACACTCCGTACGGCTCGCGCTCCACGAAGTCCCACCCCTCCGCGGGGAACCCGAAGGACTCCACGGGCTGCCGGTACGGGTAGCGGCCGCCCAGGGCGGCCAGGTGGCGCCAGTACTCGTTGCCGTAGGGGATGGTGAACAGGGACGACATCCGCATGGTGTGCCCGGAGTCGGCGGTCTCCCATTCCACCAGCTCGTCCTGGCGGGCCAGGATGCCGTCCAGGACACGCATCATCGCGGCGGTGCGCTCGGCGGGTGCCATGTTCGGCCACGGGCCCTCGTCGAAGGCCTTGCGGGCGGCCGCGATGGCCGTGTCCACGTCCCGCGCCTCGCCCAGGGCCACCGTGGCGATGGGCTCGCCGGTGGACGGGCTGTGTGTCTCGAAGGTCTGGCCGGACGCGGAGTCGACGAACTCTCCGCCGATGAAGAGCTTGAACTCGCGCATGGTTCCTCCCAGGTGGGCCAGGTGGGCTGGCGTCGTCAAGAATAGGCCAGTTGACCGGCGGTCATCGCACCCGTCTGGGGGCCGCCCGACGGCGGCTCGGGGGTCAGCGGTAGGAGTGCTCCTCGTCCGGGAAGGACCCGTCCGCCACGTCCCGGGCGTACGCCTGGACCGCGGTGGTGATCTCCGCGCGGAGGTTCGCGTAGGCCTTGGCGAACTTGGGGTACTTGCCACCGCCCATCCCGAGCAGGTCCGTGATCACCAGGACCTGTCCGTCGCAGTGCGGCCCGGCGCCAATGCCGATGGTCGGCATGGACAGGGACCGTGTGATCTCGCGGCCCAGCTCCACCGGGATGCCCTCCAGGACCAGCGAGAACGCGCCCGCCTTCTCCAGCCCGACGGCCTGGTCGAGGAGCCGGTGGGCGGCCTCGTCGCTCCTGCCCTGGACCCGGTACCCGCCCATGGTGTTGACGAACTGGGGAGTCAGCCCGAGGTGCCCCATCACCGGGATGCCGCGCGAGACGAGGGCTTCGGTCAGCTCGGGGAACCAGCCCTCGATCTTCACCGCGTGGGCGCCTTCCTTCAGGAACCGGCCGGCGTTCTGGATCCCGTCCTCGACGGAGACCTGGTACGACATGAACGGCATGTCGCCGACGATGAGGGCGTTGCGCGCCCCGCGGACGACGGCGCGGGTGTGATGGAGCATCTCCTCCATCGTCACCGGCAGCGTGGTGTCGTAGCCGAGCATGGTGTTCGCGACGGAGTCTCCGACCAGCAGGACCGGGATCCCGGCCTCGTCGAGGATCTGGGCGGTGGGGAAGTCGTAGCAGGTCAGCATGGCGAATCGCCTGCCTTCCTGCTTCCAGGAACGGAGGTCCTGGGCGGTGGTGTGCATGGCTCGCGCCTCCTCTCGTGAGTGCACGGCTCTGGCAGGTGGAAGTGTACCCCGCGTATCGAGGGTGACGCGTCAGTGGCGTGGCCGACCGGCCGCGCTCGCTACACTGCTCCGATGAGCGACCTCGACCTCTCGCTCCTGGCCGACCTGTGTGGCGCCCCAGGCGTGTCTGCACGGGAGGATGCGGTGCGCGAGATCGTGCGCAAGGCGGTGGCCGACCTGGTGGACGAGGTGTCGGTGGACGCCATGGGCAACCTGGTGGCCGTCCGGCACTCGACGGGCGATGGCAGCGGCCCACGGGTGATGGTTGCCGCGCACATGGACGAGGTCGGGTTCCTGGTCAAGCACGTGGAGGAGGACGGGTTCCTGCGGGTGCACCCCGTGGGCGGGATCTTCCCGAAGACCTGTCCGGGGCAGCGAGTCCGGGTGAACACGGCCGACGGGCCCCTCCTCGGGGTGCTGACCGAGGCCGAGTTCGGGATGCCCGGCGAGGAGGCCAAGGTCTCCAAGGTCGAGGAGTTCTTCGTCGACGTGGGGCTGTCGCGGGACGAGGCCTCCGCCCGGGTGACCAAGGGCGACCCGGTGACGTGGGACCGCGAGCTGGAACGGACCGGCGACCGGGTGGTTGCCAAGGCCATCGACGACCGGGTGGGGCTGTTCGTCATCATCGAGACCCTTCGCCGTCTGCCCCGCGGGCCCGTCGAGGTGGTCGTGGTGGGAAGCGTGCAGGAGGAGATCGGCACGCGGGGCTCGACCGTGGCGGCCCACCGGACCCCCCGGGACGTGGCCGTTGCGGTCGACACGACGCTGGCCAAGGACGTCCCCGGCGTCCCACCGAGCAAGGCGGTGAACCGGCTGGGCGACGGCGTCTCCATCAAGGTGATGGACCGGATGCAGATCACGCACGGCAGGCTGCTCTCGTTCGTTCGAAGCCTGGCGGCGAAGCGCGGGATCCGGCATCAGCTGGAGGTGGGCCTCCCCGGCGGGACGGACGCGGGGGCCATGGAGCTCTCCGGCGACGGCTCGCCGGCCATCGGGCTCTCCATCCCGTGCCGGTATCCGCACACGTCGTCGGAGATGGCCGACGTCGGCGACATCGCGGCGACCATGGACCTGCTCCAGGCGTTCCTGGAGGAGGTCACGCCCTCGGCGCTGTCGTTCGACTGAGCGCGGCCCCCCCGCGTGGGTGGCCGGTGCGGGCCCCGGGCGCGAGCTCCTCTCGTTCTTGTCATACCCCCCTGCTAGGGTGACGCTCCGAGCACGTCGAGGGCACTGAGGGCGGCTGGCCGGCCAGCCGGTACAC
>JALYLZ010000179.1 GCA_030774015.1 Actinomycetota bacterium
ACGTCGTCGCGACCCAGGCACGCGGCGCCGCCGGCCGTGGCCAGACGCAACGAGTCCTCCGGCATGAACGCGTCCGCCCTCCCGGTGCGCTGGCGGGCCGTGTACAGGGCCTGGCGGAGCTCCGGGAACAGCCCGCCGACCTCGTTCGACGCTGAGCCGTCCACACCCAGGCCGACCTTCGCGCCCGCCGCCTCGAGGTCGGTCACCCGGCACATCCCGGCGGCCAGCCGGGCGTTGCTGGAGGGGCAGTGGGCCACGCCGGTCCGGGTCCGGCCGAGCCGCCGCACCTCTACGTCGTCGAAGTGGACGCCGTGGGCCACCCACACGTCCGGTTCGATCCACCCCAGCTCGTCCAGCAGTTCCACGGGCCGGCGCCCGAACCGGGCCACGGAGTCCTCCTGTTCCTCACGTGTCTCCGCCAGGTGGGTGTGCAGGCGAAGGCCGTGCCGGCGGGCCAGCCCCGCCGATTCCCGCATCAACTCGGGCGAGACCGTGAAGGGGCTGCACGGTGCGACCGTGACGACGATCCGCTCGCCGTCGTGGAGCTCGGCGATCACGCGTTCCGTGGAGGCCATGATCGCGTCGAGGTCCTCCACGACGTCGTCGGGGGGCACCCCGCCCTTCGACTCCCCGAGGTCCATGGACCCTCGGGCGATGTGCGCGCGGATGCCGACGCTGCGAGCCGCGTCGGCGATGGCATCGAACACCGAGTCGTCGCCCCGCGGGACGATGTAGTGGTGGTCGGCCGTCGTGGTGCAGCCGGTCAGGGCCAGCTCGGCCAGGCCCACCCGGGCGGCCGCGAGGACGTCCTCCACGGTGAGCCGCGCCCACACCGGATACAGCTCGGTGAGCCAGCCGAACAGATTGCACCCCACCGCCCGGCCCCGGGTCATCCACTGGTAGAGGTGATGGTGGGTGTTCACCAGGCCGGCGGTGAGGAGGTCGCCTTCGCAGCGGATCACCCGGTCGCCGGGCTCCGGCGCGACGTCGCCCACCGACTCGATCCATCCGTCGCGCATGGCCACGTCCCCGGGCCAGCGCGCGCCCCGCAACACCGTTCGCGGGTTTCTCTCTGGGGTGGCCGCCACGCGGTGCAGTATCGGCGAAGATGCACGCCGTGGCAGCGCCAGACCTGGTGGTGCGCGGCGAGCAGGTGGTCACCCCGGAGGGAGTTCGCCCGGCGTCGATCCACGTCGTCGGCGGAACGATCCAACGCGTGGCCTCGTTCGACGAGGTCGGGTCACCGAAGGAGCTGGTGGACGCGGGCGAGCTGCTGGTCCTTCCCGGGCTGGTCGACACGCACGTCCACGTCAACGAACCCGGCCGCACGGAATGGGAGGGCTTCGAGACGGCCACCCGAGCCGCAGCCGCCGGCGGCGTGACCACCATCGTCGACATGCCGCTCAACTCCATCCCTCCCACCACCTCCGTGGCGGCGCTGGAGTCGAAGCGGGCCGCTGCGGCCGGGAAGTGCTTCGTGGACGTGGGGTTCTGGGGCGGAGCCGTGCCGGGGAACATGGGGTCGCTGCGGGCCCTTCACGACTCCGGCGTGTTCGGCTTCAAGTGCTTTCTGGTCCCCTCGGGCGTGGAGGAGTTCCCGCCCCTGGATGCGGCGTCGCTGCGGGACGCGATGGCCGAGCTGGCCTCGATGGGAGCGCTGTTGCTGGTCCACGCCGAACTGCCCGGCCCGATCGACGCCGCCGCGAGGGAGCTGTCGGGATCGGATCCTCGAGCGTTCGCAACGTACCTGCGGTCCCGGCCGCCGGAGGCCGAGGTGGAGGCGGTTCGGTTGATGGCGGAGGCGAGCCGGACCACCGGATGCCGGGCCCACGTGCTGCACGTATCGTCCGCGGAGGCCCTGGACGTCCTCCGTGACGCCCGGGCAGGCGGCGTGTCGCTCACCGCGGAGACCTGCCCGCACTACCTCACCTTCGCCGCCGAGGACGTGCCGGCCGGTGCGACGGTGTACAAGTGCGCGCCGCCCATCCGGGTTCGGTCGAACCAGGATCGCCTGTGGGAGGGACTGCGCGACCGGGCCCTGGACGCGGTGGTCTCGGATCACTCCCCGTGCCCGCCGGAGCTGAAGCGCCCGGACACCGGCGACTTCCTCCGGGCGTGGGGCGGTATCGCCTCCCTTCAGCTCGGGTTGCCGGTGGTGTGGTCTTCCGCACGCCGGCGTGGTATCTCCATCGAGGCGCAAGTGCAATGGATGGCAGTTGCAACGGCTCGCATTTGCGGCTTGATGCAAAAGGGAAGCATTGCAGCCGGCCTCGATGCGGACCTGGTCCTGTTCGACCCGGATCGGCGGTGGGTGGTCGAGCCGGATGCGCTCGAGCACCGACACCGGGTGACGCCGTACGCCGGGATGGCGCTGGACGGGGCCGTCGTCGCCACGTACCTTCGCGGCGTGGAGGTGTACCGGGAGGGACGGTTCGCGTCGGCGCCCACAGGCCGGTTTCTAGAGCGAGGGTCGGCATGAGCGACATCACCGAGCTCCCCGACCTGGCCGCTCGGCGCCTGGGCGGGATGGTCCTGGCGGCGAACGACGAGTTCTTCGCCCCCAAGGAGAACCTCATCGCGCCGGAGCCGCCCACCTTCGATCCCCATCGCTACACCGACCGGGGGAAGGAGATGGATGGCTGGGAGACGCGGCGGCGCCGCGAGCCCGGCCACGACTGGTGCGTCGTCCGGCTCGGTGTGCCGGGGATCGTCCGCGGCGTCGTGGTGGACACGAGCTTCTTCCGCGGCAACTTCCCGGACCGGTGCTCCCTCGAGGGGCTGGTGGCGGACGACGACGACAGCGCGTTCGACCATGATGCCCCGTGGCAGAGCCTGCTGGCGGAGACGCCGCTGGAGGGCGACGCCCGAAACGAGTTCGCCATCGACGGGGGCGGGCAGGTGACGCACCTGCGCCTGAACATCCATCCGGACGGCGGCGTGGCCCGGCTGCGGGTCCACGGTGAGCCGCTGCCCGACCTTCGCCGGCTGGTGAGCCGGGCCGGTGAGGCCGACCTGGCCCTCATCGCCAACGGCGGGCTGGTGATCGGAGCCAGCGACACCTTCTTCGCCTCGCCCCACAACCTCACCACGGTGGGCGATGCCCGGGACATGTCGGACGGCTGGGAGACCCGGCGGCGGCGAGGGCCGGGCCACGACTGGGCCATCGTCCGGCTGGCCGCCGAGGCGGACATCGATCGCGTCGAGGTCGACACCACGAACTACAAGGGAAACCACCCGGACACCTGCTCCGTCGAGGCGTGCGTGGCGTCGGGTGACCGCAGCGTCGAGAGCGCCGAGTGGTTCGAGGTGCTTCCGTCGGCCAGGCTCCGGCCGCACGCCAGGCATCTGTCCGACGTCTCGGGAGCGGGAGGACCCGCCACCCACGTCCGCCTGAACATCCATCCGGACGGGGGTGTGGCCCGGCTCCGCGTGCATGGCCGGGTCACGGACCGCGGCTGGCGGCAGTGGGGAACCCGGTGGCTGAACGCCGAGCCCGCCGCGCGGTGCGAGGCGGAGCTGCTTCGGTGTTGCGGCTCGAACGCATGGGCACAGAGGATCGCCGCCGGCCGGCCGTACGCGTCCTTCGACGATGTGCTGGCCGCGGCCGACCGGGAATGGAACGCCCTCGGTCCCGACGACTGGCTGAAGGCGTTCGCCGCGCACCCCCGTGTCGGCGAGCGTTCGGCCGAGGGGTGGTCGCGCGCCGAGCAGGAATCCACCGCGAACGCGCCGGTCGAGGTCCTCTCGGCGCTCGAGGAGGGGAACCGCCGGTACGAGGAGCGGTTCGGGCACGTGTTCCTGGTCAACGCGACCGGCAAGTCCGCGCAGGGCATGCTGGAGGCGCTCCACGAACGTATGGCGAACGACCCCGACACGGAGCTCCGGGTCGCCGCCGAGGAGCAGCGGGCCATCACGCGGCTTCGGCTGGAGAAGCTGGTGCGGCCGCCGGGGAGCGGCGGGTGAGCTCGATCACCACCCACGTGCTGGACCTCGCGTCGGGGCGGCCCGCGGAAGGGGTCGGCGTGGCCCTGGAGATCAAGGAAGAGGATGGATGGCGGCTGCTCGGGGCCGGCGCCACGGACGGCGACGGCCGCCTCCGGGACCTGCTGCCCGACGACCAGGGCCTGGAGACGGGAACCTACCGGCTCACCTTCGACACCGGCGGGTATTTCGACGAGACCGGCACCGCCGCCTTCTACCCGGAAGCCGTCGTGACGTTCCGGGTGGCGCACCCGGCCCAGCACTACCACGTGCCGCTGCTGCTCAGTCCCTTCGGCTACTCGACGTATCGAGGGTCCTGACGTGCCCGCGCAGCTGGGACCGAACCGCTACGGGAAGGTGGGCGTGCGGGTGGCGACGGTGGCCCGCCACGGCGACCGCCACGAGTTCTTCGACCGGACCGTGGACCTCCGGCTGGAGGGTGACTTCGAGGCCGCCCACGCCGGAGGGGACAACGCGGCCATCCTGCCCACGGACACCATGCGGGCCTCGGTCTACGCGCTGGCGCGCGAGCATCTGGACGAGCCGATCGAGGCCTTCGGCCTGCGGCTCACCGAGTACCTGCTGGACGCGTCGCCGGCGGCCACCCGGGCGGACGTCGCGCTGGTCGAGCAGCCCTGGAACCGGATCCTGGTGGACGGGACGCCGCATCCGCACGGGTTCATCCGTGCGGAGCACCGCCGAAAGGCCACGGTGGCCAGGACCCGGTCCGCGCCCGACCACCCGGAGGTGAGCGGTGGTGTGGTCGACCTCCACCTGGCCAAGACGACCGGTTCGGCCTTCTCCGGGTTCATCGTGGACCGCTACACGACCCTGCGCGAGACCGACGACCGCATCATGGCGACCTCCGTCACGGCCACGTGGCGATACGGGCCGGCCGGCATCGATTATCCGAAGGTGGCGGCGGGGGCCCGCCGGGCCATGGTGGAAGCTTTCGCACTGCACGACGAGAGCCAGTCGGTACAGCACACCATGTACGCCATGGGCGAGGCGGTCCTCGGGGCGTGCCCGGACATCGAGCAGATCCACTTTTCGTTGCCGAACCTGCACTACATCCCGGTGGACCTCTCGCCGTGCGGCCTGGACAACCCGAACGCGGTGTTCTCTGCGCCGGACCGGCCGTACGGGCTCATCGAGGGAACCGTGACCCGACCCGCGGAGTGAGCGGCTCCCCCGACCCGACACGCGGAGCGAGCCGCTCCCTCGAGCCTGATTCCCTCCACGACGTGTTCGCCGCGGTCGGCGAGGGACTCCGGGAGCACGACCGGGCGTACCCAGGCGACCCCGGCGGGCGGCAACCGGTCCACACCGTGTACGTGCCGGCGGACCGGTTCCGGGCCACCACGGTCGCCGCGTACGGGGCAGAGGCCCTTCGCCTCCTCGACACCCACGCGCCGGACGACGCGTCGTTCCCCGAAGCGTTCGGCGTGCCGGCAGCGCTCGCCTCGGCGGTCCGCCCGCGGGTCGCGGAGAAGCTGCGGCGGGAGCCCGTCGAGGACCTCCGCGTCGACTTCGAGGACGGCTACGGCGTTCGCCCCGACGACGAGGAGGATCGCGACGCGGCGAGGGCGGCCGCGACCGTGATCGCGCTGATGCGGGGGGCCGCCGCGCCGCCGTTCCTGGGGCTGCGGGTGAAGTCCTTCGCCGACGGGCGGCACGAGCGGAGCGTCCGGACGCTCGACGTGTTCC
Organism: Actinomycetota bacterium; assembly: GCA_030774015.1. NCBI lineage: Bacteria > Bacillati > Actinomycetota > Actinomycetota bacterium. The sequence goes on from JALYLZ010000179.1 coordinate 5,689, forward strand.
TGTCCACGCTGCTCGAGGGAGGGCCTCAGCTGCCGGGCGGGTTCGTGGTGACGTTCCCGAAGGTGGTGGCGACCGAGCACGTGGCGGCCTTCGTCCGTGTGCTGGCGGCTCTGGAACAGGCGCTGGGTCTGGAACCGGGCGTGCTCCTGTTCGAGGTCCAGGTGGAGACGCCCGAATCGGTGATCGACCGCCACGGCCGGGTCGCCCTGCGAGCCATCTTCGAGGCGGCCGAGGGCCGCCTGGCGGGGGCCCACTTCGGCGTCTACGACTACACCGCGGCGCTCGGACTGCCGCCGTCGGAGCAGCGGCTCGACCACCCGGCATGCGACTTCGCCCGCCACGTGATGCAGGTGGCGCTGGCGGGGACGGGCGTGCGTCTCTCCGACGGTTCCACGAACGTGATCCCGGCCGGCGAGGACCGCGACCAAGTGGTGCGGGCGTGGCAGCTTCACGCCGGCCACGTGGGCCATTCGCTCCGGCACGGCTTCCACCAGGGATGGGACCTGCACCCGGCGCAGCTCCCCAGCCGCTACGCGACCGTGTACGGTTTCCTTCTGGACGGGATGGACCAGACCTTCGAGCGGCTCCGGGCCTGGCGGGAGGAAGTGCCCGCCCCCGGCGGCGTGCTGGACGAGCCTGCCACGGTGAGGGCGCTCCTGGCCCGGGTCCGAAGGGCCGTCGACTGCGGCGCCGTCACCGAGGACGAGGTCCTGGGAGCGACCGGGCTCGGCGTCGACGAACTGCAGACCCGCTGACGCCAGTGCGCCGACCTAGTGCGGCTCGTCCCGCCGCAGGCCCGCGTATTCCGGAGTCGGCTTGGGCCCGGGGACGTCGGGCGAGGGCGGGGGGTCCCGCCAGGGGCGGGGAGGGGCCAGGCCCACCAGGTCGTCCGGACGCACCGGGACCCGGTTCAGCTCGCGCCCGGTGGCGTGGCGCAGGGCCGCGACCACGGCGGCCGTCGCCACCATGGCCGACGGCTCCCCGACCCCTTTGGCCCCGTACGGAAGCCCCGGTTCCGGTTCCTCGTACAGCTCCGTCTCCACCGGGGGCATGTCCAGGATGGTCGGGATCAGGTAGTCGGTGAACGAGGCGTTGCGGATCTTCCCGTCCTGGAGCTGGATCTCCTCCATCAGGGCCAGCCCCAACCCCTGCGCGGTGCCGCCCTCGATCTGGCCCTCCACCGACTGCGGGTTGATGGCGACGCCGCAGTCCTGGACCGCGGCGACGTGGACGGTTCGCACCAGGCCGAGTTCCAGGTCGACCTCCACCACCGCCCGCTCCGCGGCGAACGTGAACGAGACGTGCACGTCGCCCTGCCCTCGCTCGTCCATCGGTTCGGTCGTTCGGTGGTGGTACACGCGAGTGGCGGAGATCGGCTCGTCGAGCAGCTCCTCCATCGTGGCACCCGGCCGTTCGGCGCCCCGCCGGTCGAGCTCCTCGCGGACGGCCTGGCACGCCAACTGCACCGCCCCGCCGGCCATGACGGTCTGGCGGGAGGCCGACGTGGAACCCGCCGAGCCGACCAGCGTGTCGCTCGGGTGCAGCGCCACGCGGTCGACGCCCAGCTCGGTCCGCGCGACCTGCGTCACGACGGTGTGGACGCCCTGCCCCACGTCGGCCGCGGCCGTGTGGACCTCGGCCACGGGCCCGCCGGGACCGAGGAACAGCGTGACCCGAGCCTCGGCGGAGTCGTCGAAACCCTCGCTGTACCCGAGGTTCTTGTAGCCCGCGGCGTATCCCACGCCCCGCCGGAGGCCCTCCCCCCGGCCGACGTTGCCCACCCCACCGGGAAGCCGCAGTGGGTCGCGTCCCTTCGCCGGTTCGATGCGCGGCATCGGCATCGCGCGCAGCCGCTCCAGGAGCTCCCGGACCGGCGCCGTCCCCCGGATCTCCTGTCCGGTCGGCAGCACCGAGCCCGTATGCAGCGCGTTCACCAGACGGATCTCCATCGGGTCCATACCAAGCTCCGCGGCCAGCCGGTCCATCTGGGCCTCGTGGGCGAAGCACGCCTGCACGGCGCCGAACCCGCGCATGGCCCCGCACGGAGGGTTGTTCGTGAACACGCAAGTCCCCTCGATCAGCGCGTTCGGCGTCTCGTACGGCCCCACCGCGAACGTCGACGCGTTCCCGATGACGGCGGTGGACGACGACACGTACGCGCCCCCGTCGGCCAGCAGGCGCGCGTACACGTTCACCAGCCTGCCGTCGCGAGTGGCGCCGGTGCGGAGCCAGATGCGGAACGGGTGCCGGTGGACGTGGCCGAAGAACGACTCCTCGCGCCCGTAGCTCATCTTCACCGGCCGGCCGGTGTGCAGGGCCAGCATGCACGCGTGGATCTGGATGCTCACGTCCTCCCGGGCCCCGAACGCGCCACCCACCCCGGCCAGGTGCAGCCGGGTCTTCTCCTCCGGCAGCCCCAGGCACGGCGCGAGCTGCTGCCGGTCCACGTGCAGCCACTGGGTGGAGACGTACAGGTCGACGCCGCCGTCCTCCGCCGGGATGGCCAGGCCGGACTCGGGCCCGAGCGGCGCCTGGTCCTGCATCCCCGTCTCGTAGTAGCCCTGCACCCACACGTCGGCCTCGGCCCCGGGGTCGCCGTGCTCGATCCGGACGTGGCGGAGCACGTTCCCGAAGCCGTAGGCGTGGAGGACCGGGGCGTCCGCGCCCAGTGCCTCCTCCATGTCGGTCACCGCCGGGAGCGGCTCGTACTCGACCTCCACCCGGGCGGCGGCCCGGCGAGCCAGCTCGGCGGTCTCTGCCGCCACCACCGCCACCGGCTCGCCCTGGTACCGAACCCGTTCCCATGCCAGCACGGGCTGGTCCGGGAAGTCCAGGCCGTACGTCCGCCGGCCGGGCACGTCGTCGGCCAGCAGGACCGCGTGAACGCCGGGCGACGCCACCGCCTGGGAGAGGTCGATCCGGACGATGCGGGCGTGCGGGTGCGGGCTGCGCACGGTGTGGCCCCACAGCATGTCATCGGCCCACAGGTCCGAGCCGTAGTCGAACTGTCCCTTGACCTTGGGGACCCCGTCGACCCGGCGCACGCTCTCGCCGACGCCGCCGCGAACGCGGACGCGTTCCAGGACCCCGGAGCTCACCCCATCCCCCCCACGCGCGACGCCGCCAGGCGAACGGCGTCCAGGATCTTCTCGTAGCCGGTGCAGCGGCACAGGTTCCCGGACAGGGCCTCCCGGATGGTGAGGTCGTCGGGCGAGGTGTCCTGCTCCAGCAGGTCGGTCACCGCCACCACCAGTCCAGGCGTGCAGAACCCGCACTGCACGGCACCGGCCTCCACGAACGCCTCCTGCACCGGGCTCAGCTCGTCACCGGCGGCCAGCCCCTCGATCGTCCTGACCTCCCGTCCCTCCGCCTGCCCCGCCAGGACCAGGCAGGAACACACCAGCTCGCCGTCCAGCCACACGGAGCACGAGCCGCATTCGCCCTGCTCGCAGGCGTTCTTCGACCCGGGAAGCGCGAGCTCGTCGCGCAGCATCGCCAGGAGGCTGGACCCGGGCCACACGTCGGCCTCCTGCCACTCCCCGTTGACCCGAGCCCGCACCCGCATCAGCGCCTCACGCCCTGTCTCGCCGGTCGGCCAGGGCCCACGACAGCGCCCGGCGGGCCAGCACCGCGCAGGCGTGGTGCCGGTACGCCGCGCTGCCCCGCACGTCGTCGATGGGGCGAGCGTCGGCCGCGACCCGCTCCCCGAACTCCTCGAAGAAACCCGAGGACAGGGGCGCCGCGGGGTCGTCCCATGTCCCGGCCCGCTCCATCTCGGCGGCGGCGAGCCCTTCGGCGTCGGGGGCCCGGAGCACCGTCGGCCCCACCGACCCCAGCGCCACGCGGACCCCCCGCCGGTCCTCGTCCAGCTGGAGGCACAGGCCGGCCACCGAGATCACCATGGCGTTCCGTGTCCCGATCTTGGAGAACGACCCCGGCCCGCGGACCGTCTTCCAGCGGGCCCCCACGATGAGCTCGTCGGGCCGAAGGGCGGTCTGCTTCGGGCCGGTCAGGAACTCGTCCCAGGGGAGGGCGCGGGTCCCCGAACCCGACGCCAGGACGACCTCGGCGTCGTAGACGGCCAGCACCGGCAATGCATCACCTGCGGGAGATGCGGTCCCCAGGTTCCCTCCCACCGTGGCCCGGTTGCGGATCTGGGGGGAGCCCACCGTCCGCGACGCCTGCACCAGCGCGACCAGGTCCGGCAGCTCCCGCATGATCCGCGTGTAGGTCACACCGGCCCCGAGGAACACCGATCCGTTCTCTCGGCGCCACCTGGCCAGCTCGGGCACGCGGGACACGTCGAGCAGGGCCTCCGGCCGCTGCCGGTCGAAGTTCAGCTCGACCATGAGATCGGTTCCCCCGGCGATCGGCACCGCCTCCGGCGTGGCGGCCTTGGCCTCCAGGGCTTCGTCGAGGTTCCGGACGGACAGGAACTCCATGTCGGCCAGCACTGTAGCGCCGCGACCCCGCGCGCTGGAAGGCCGCCGGCCGTACGTTTGGGCAGGTCAACAGGCGGGTAGGGACCGTCCGCTCGCTTCCTCGAGTGAGCCAGGGGAGGCCACGGGACCGGCCTCCCAGCCCGTCGAAGTGAAGGGGGAGAGGGAATGTCCAGTCGCCTTCGGGGCCGGTTCGCGCCCGTCCTGTCCAGCGCCGTCGCGGTGGTGCTCCTGGTCGGCCTGGGCCTGATCGGGCCGGCCAGGCCGGGCCGTCCGGTCGTGCCGGCGCCGCGTCCACGTCCATCACGTTCGGGGTGCCAACGGTGGTGGACCCGATCCGCACCAACGGCGAGCCGGACATCGCGATCGACCCGCAGGGCCGGGTGTTCGTGAGTGGCCCCACCGGGACCGGGACCCAGCGCAGCACGTGGTTCGGGTCCGTGGACGGCGGGAAGACCTTCCGGGTGATCTCGCCGGGCCCGCCGCCCAGCGCGATCGCCGGGATCGAGGACCCGCCCGGCGGCGGCGACACCGACATCGCCTTCGACCACACGGGCAAGCAGTACTTCTCGGACCTGTACGCGTTGCTCTGCTTGCGCACGGCGACCACCTCGGACGGAGGCGCCACCGTGGCGCAGAGCATCTACCCGGCCGGTTGCAGCGGGATCCCCGGGGCCGACCGGCAGTGGCTGGCGGTCTACGATCCGCCGCCCGGTACCCCCAACCGCTCCGTGTACACCGGGCCCAAGCCTCTGATCTACATGGAATACAACGATGTGCTGTTCGGGGCGGAGTGGACCAAGAGCAACGCTGACAACGACTCGTCCCCCGGCGGCCCCGGCCTCGACTTCGTGAACGCGACGAACGGTGGGCCGGGGACCGTCACCGGCTACGCGCCGTTCGGCGCCGACGGGTATCCCTCGATCGACCAGGTCACCGGCAAGGTCTTCCAGGCGGCGTTCTCCGGCCCGAAGGTCCTGCTGAACATCGGAACGCCGGACGCCTCCGGCAACCTGACGTTCCTGGACGCGCCGCCGAACAACGTCCACAGCCTGATCCAGGTTGCCGACAACCAGGCCAACACGACGGGTGAGGCCGCCAACTTCGTGGTCACGTCCATGGACCAGGCCCGCAACCTCTACGTCGCGTGGGTCGGGATGAGCGACGACCCCAGCCTGCGCCAGGCCTACGTCAGCGTGGCCAGCGCGAAGAGCGGCTGGACGAACTGGTCGCCGCCCACCCAGGTGAGCTCGCCGCCGTCCATGGTGTCGGTGTTCCCGTGGGTGAAGGCGGGTGGCGCCGGCCGGGCCGACGTCGTGTGGTACGGGTCGGACCAGCAGGTCGACCCCAGCAGCCAGTCCGGGCAGGCCTGGGACGTGTACATGTCCCAGGTGGTGTACCCGGTGGACAGGAACGGCGCGGTGACCGGGGCCTCACCCCAGGTGACCCAGGTCAAGGCGTCCCCCCACCCCATGCACTACAACGACATCTGCCTGGCCGGGACGGGGTGCATCACCCAGCAGGGAAACCGGAACCTGGCCGACTTCTTCGCCGTCACCGTGGACAAGACCGGCGCGGCCGAGATCGTGTACGACGACACCTCCAACGGGCTCATCCAGCCGGGGTTCGACCCGGGCGGCACCCAGATCGTCGACCACGGCGGCGCCGGCGTCATCACCATCGCGCGCCAGAACGGAGGCCCGGGCCTGTTGGGGTCGCTCGTGTCGGGAGGCTCCAGCGCCCCGACCAGCGGGCTGTCCGACTCGAGCGGCGACGCCCTGTATCCGGTCATCGGAGGGACGAACGTGCCGGGAATGGACATCCTGCGAAGCCAGGTGAGCCTGCCCCGGGGCGGCAGCACCCTCACGGTCAGCATGAAGGTCGTGGACCTCAGCGATCCCGCGGGCACGGCGGCCGCCATCGCCGGGACCCAGTTCCTCCACTACATCACCCGGTGGCAGATGGGCAACACGATCTACTACGCCGGGTTCCAGAACGACGCGTTGGACAACCAGACGTTCTACGCGGGAGCGGCCCAGAGCGTGGACCTGTGCTCGGTGAGCGCGTGCTTCCCGCACGTCATCACCTACCCGGAGCCGGGCCTGGGCGGCACCGCGGAGACCGGGGCCGTGACCTGCCCCGCCACTCCGTCCGTGAGCACCCCCTGCACGGTCACCGTGACCGTGAACGTGGCCGACGTGGGGAGTCCGGCGTCGGGGAGCCTGCTCGAGGAGGTCGGCGGGTACGCCTTCGCCTCCTCGCACCAGCAGGGCGCGACCACCAACGCCCAGGCCGAGGCGGACAACGTCCCGCTCGAGATCGACGGGGTGTGCTGCTACAACTTCAGAGGCTGAGAACGCGGCCCTCGTGGGCCACGTGCCGCAGGAGACGAATCGGCACCGGTACCGGCACCGGCTGCGGGCACCGGGTGCACGGGTACCATCTTGGGCATGGTCCGCACGGTCTCACGCCTGTCCATCACGCCGGTGAAGTCGACCGCCCTGATCCACCCTGACCAGGTCATGCTGGAGGGGTTCGGTGTGGCCGAGAACCGCCGCTTCTACGCGATCAACCGGAGCGGCCGGCTGCTGGGCGCGAACCGGCACGGCCCGCTCCTGGCCATCCGCTCGCGGTGGGAGCCCGAGCAAGGCTGGCTTACGTTGTTGTTCCCGGACGGCGCCGAGGTGTCCGGTCCGGCCGAGCCCCACGGCGAGGTCCGCACCACGGTGTTCTGGGGTCGCCCGGTGGAGGGGCGGGAGGTGGCCGGCCCGTTCTCGGCTGCCCTGTCCGGGTACGTCGGGGCCCCGGTCCGCCTGATGATGACGGAGCGTCCCGGCGACGGGAACGACTCCCACGCCGCGTCGCTCGTGTCCACGGCCTCGGTGGAGGAGCTGGCGCGGCAGGCCGGTAGGGCCGACGGCGACGGCGTCGGCGACGGGGACGGCGACGGGGACGCGTCGGCCTTGGTGGACGCCCGCCGGTTCCGGATGCTCATCGAGGTCGACGGATGCGAGCCCCACGAGGAGGACTCCTGGGTGGGCCGCGAGGTCCAGGTGGGTGGCGCGATCATCCGAGTCATCCGCCGCGATCCACGGTGCGTGATCACGACACTGGATCCGGACACGGGGCTCCCGGACTTCGACACGCTGGGGACCATCAAGTCCTACCGGTACGACCGCGACCGCAAGGAGCTGCCGTTCGGCGTCTACGCGAACGTCGAGGAGCCCGGCATCGTCCGGGTGGGCGACGAGGTCGAGCCGCTCGGGTGAGCCCGGTTACGGCCGGTACCCGCTGCCGGCGAGGATCTTCCTGGCATCCATAGTCGTGAGGTCGACAGCGGTGATCCCCGGGTGCAGGGCCAGGTAGCTCGCGATCACGTGGAACCCGATAGTGTACCCCGCCCAATGGGGGATGGCGCCGCCGCCGAAGAACCAGTGCGCGAACCCGTGGTCGTCCAGGACATCGTCCAGGTGCGGCCTGGCCATGGTCCACGCCTGTCGTTCCTGCTCCGGGGTCAGCGCCTCGTCCCACGGGTTCGGGGGCCCCTGCGGGAAGGTCTGCACGGAGAACGTGTCGGCAATCCCGTCCGTGACCAGGTGGTCGCGGAGCCTCGAGCCCTCAGCCAGGGCGTCCCGGCGCTTGGTCTCGTCCAGCTCGTGCGCCAGGGTCCTGGGCAGCCACAGGAACACGGTCTGGCGGAAGTTCGGGAACTGGGGGTCGAGGAAGATGGATACCCGGGTGCCCAGGGAGACCCCGCCCACGCCGACGCCGGGAATCGCGCCCTTCGGGTTGTCCGCGATGTCCACGTACGCGGTGGGCAGCGACAGCTGGGCGTCGATGTGGCGCGTGACGTCGACCACGTCGGAATGCAGGTCCAGCCCGAGCCGGTCCGCGGCTTCCTCGCAGGTGCCGCAGATGTAGAGGGTGACCTGGCCCACCGTCGCGGTGTCGAACGACGCCGTCGGCGACGGGCCCGATGCGGACGAGATCGAGGCGGTCAGGCCGGGCGATGTCGGCTGACCGGAGGAACACGCGCTCAGGGCCATCCCGGCCAGGATCAGCGACGCGACGCGCCGGCCGGCCACCCGCAGCCTACGTTCGGACCTGGCCCGATCCGTACACCACGAACTTGTAGGTGGTGAGCTCGGGCAGGGCCATGGGCCCCCGCGCATGCAGCTTCTGCGTGGAGATGCCGATCTCGGCCCCCATGCCGAACTCCGCGCCGTCGGTGAACCGCGTCGACGCGTTCACCATCACCGCGGCGGCGTCCACTCCCTGCACGAACCGCCGGGCCGCCTCGTAGTCCTCGGTCACGATGGCGTCGGTGTGCTTCGTGCCGTAGGCGTTGATGTGGTCGATGGCCGCCTCCAGCGAGTCCACCACGCCGGCCGCGATGACCAGGTCCAGGAACTCCGCCCGGAAGTCGTCGTCCGTGGCCGGCTCCACCTCGTCCGTCGCGGCGTAGGACCGGATCCGCTCGTCGCCCCTCACCGTCACGCCGTGCTCGGACAGCGCCGCGAGCGCCTTCGGCACGAACGCGGCTGCCACGTCCGCGTGGACCAGGAACGTCTCGGCCGCGTTGCACACCGAGGGCCGCTGGACCTTCGCGTTCACCAGGATGGCCAGGGCTTTCTCGAGGTCGGCGCCCCTGTCCACGTACACGTGGCAGTTCCCCACGCCCGTCTCGATGACCGGGACCAGCGACTCCCGGACCACGGTGTCGATGAGGTCGGCGCCGCCCCGAGGGATCAGCAGGTCGACCAGGCCCCGGGCCCGCATCAGGTCCGTGGCGCTCTCCCGGGTGGGGGGGACGGCCTGGAGCGAGCCCGCCGGCAGGCCCTCCCGCTCGCCGGCCTCCTGCATGATCCGGGCCAGCACCGCGTTGGTCCGTTCGGCGGTCCGGGACCCCCGGAGCAGCACCGCGTTCCCTGCCTTCACCGCCAGGACTCCCGCGTCCACCGTGACGTTCGGCCGGCCCTCGTAGATCACGCCGACCACGCCGAGCGGCACGCGGACCTTCTCCACGCGGAGGCCGTTGGGCAGCGTCCAGCCCTCGATGACCTGGCCCACCGGGTCTTTCAGCGCGATGACCTGGCGCACCCCGCCCGCCGTGGCCCCGATGCGAGCCTCGTCCATGGCCAGCCGGTCGACCACGGCTGACGGGCGGTCCTCCTGCCTGGCCCGATCGAGGTCCTCGCGGTTCGCCGCCACGATCTCCTCGGAGCGAGCCACCAGTGCGTCGGCCATGGCGGCCAGCGCCCGGTCCTTCACCCCCGATGGCATGGAGGCCAGCGCGGCGGCGGCGCGGCGGGCCGGCCCCGCCAGTGGCTCCAGGGCACCCAGCCCGGCCGGTGTTCCCGGTGTCCCTAGCTCTCCCACGGTTCCATCACCACCAGCTCGTCCCGGTGGATCACCGGGCGTTCCGAAACGGAAGCGCCATCGTACGGTGCTCCCTGCCTCCCGACCAGGGTCCGGAGGTCCTCGGCCGAGTACGCCGAGATACCGCGGGCGAAGGCCCGCCCGTTCTGGTCGGCCACGTCGACGGGATCGTCGGCGCCGAAGGAGCCCTCCACCCCGATCACCCCTCGCGGCAGCAGGCTGGCCCCCCGCTGGACCAGGGCGCGCTCGGCCCCCGCGTCCACCACCACCCGGCCCGCCGCCCCCACCGCGAACCCGATCCACGTCTTCTTGCCCCGGACCCGCCGGCCCCGGGGCGCGACGTAGGTCCCGACCTCGGCGCCCGACAGGATCCGTCCCAGCACGCCGGTGGCCATGGCGCCGGCGACGACGACGGGCACGCCGGCCGTGCTGGCGATGCGGGCCGCTTCCAGCTTGCTGGCCATGCCACCGGAACCCCGGTGCGGACCGGTGGCGGAGATGGCCTCGGACCCGTCCAGCCGCCGGAGCAGCCGCGCCCCGCCGCGACGGGGGTCGTGCGTGTAGATCCCGCCGACGTCCGACAGCAGCACCAGCAGATCGGCCCCGATCATCACCGCCACCAGCGCGGCCAGCCGGTCGTTGTCCCCGAAGCGGATCTCCTCGGTGGCCACGGTGTCGTTCTCGTTGACCACCGGCACCACGCCCGCCCGGAACAGGCGCTCGATGGTGTTCCGGGCGTTCACGAAGTGCTGCCGCCGCAGGAAGTCGTCCTGGGTCAGCAGCACCTGGCCCACGGTCAGGCGATGGGCGGCGAACGCCTGCGCGTACGCGGCCAGCAGCCGTCCCTGCCCGATCGCGGCGGCCGCCTGGAGCCCCGGCATGTCCCTCGGACGGCCGGAAATGCCCAGGGCCGGCCATCCCGAGGCGATGGCCCCGGAGGACACCAGCGCGACGTGCCGCCCCGACCGGACCCCCACCAGCTCCCGGACCACCTTGGCCAGCCGGGCCTGTGACAGGCGGCCCCGGGGTGTGGCCAGGCTGGACGAGCCGACCTTGACCACGAGCGTGCGAACCGGTGGCAACTCCCGCATGAGCCTCCTATTGTGCGGGTGAACGCCCCCGCCGACCGTGGGGGCGACCGACAACCTTTCTGAGGATGGTGCTTCGCGAGGAGGACGTCGCCCCCGATCCGTTCGAGCAGTTCGCCCGGTGGTACCGGGAGGCGGCTTCGGATCCCCGGGCGGACGCGATGGCGCTCGCCACCGCCACCGCGGACGGCGTGCCCTCCGTCCGCTTCGTCTTGTTGAAGGGCGTGGACCGGCACGGGTTCGTGTTCTTCACCAACTACGAGAGCCGGAAGGGCCGCGAGCTCGAGGAGAACCCCCGAGCGGCGCTCGCGTTCTTCTGGAACCGGCCGGGACGCCAGGTCCGGGCCACCGGGCCCGTGGTGAGGCTCCCGCAGGAGGAGTCGAAGGCCTACTGGCGGACTCGGCCCCGCGAGAGCCAGATGGCCGCGTTGGCCTCCCGGCAGAGCCGGGTGATCGAGAGTCGAGCGGCGCTGGAGGAGGAGTACGAGCGGCTCGCCGCCGAGCTCGATGGAGGGGACGTGCCGCTGCCCCCGTCCTGGGGCGGCCTGCGGCTGGAGCCGGAGGCCATCGAGTTCTGGCAGCACCGCGAGAGCCGGCTCCACGACCGGTTGCGGTACACCCGGCGGCCGGACGGGACCTGGCGGATCGAGCGCCTCGCTCCCTGATCGGCCGGAGGCCGGCCGTCGGATGCGCGCTCGCGGACCGAGTGTGGCAACCTCGCTTCGGGCCCAACGCCCAACGCCCAACGTCCCAACGTCCGAACGTCCGAACGTCCGAAAGGAAGGAGGGAGTCATGCGTCATTGGAAGGTCATCGTGATCGCGGTGCCGCTGGTGGTCGTGGCCATCTTCAGCGCCGCGGCCCTGGCCGATCAGGAAGGCCAGAGCTTTCAGGCCACGCTGAACGGATACAAGGAGGTCCCGGCGGTCAACTCCGCGGCGACCGGGTCGTTCTCCGCGGTGGTGAGCTCGGACCGCTCGAGCATCAGCTACACGCTCACGTACTCCGGCTTCACCAGCGCGCCCGCCGCCGCCCATCTCCACTTCGCCCAGAAGGGCGTGGCCGGGGGCGTGGTCGCGTTCCTGTGCGGCGGAGGAGGGAAGCCGGCCTGTCCCAGCTCGGGGTCGGTGTCGGGGACGATCACCTCGGCCGACATCCAGGCCGTCCCGGCCCAGGGCATCGCGGCGGGGGATCTGGCCAGCGTGCTTCGAGCCATGGACGCCCGGCGGACCTACGTGAACGTGCACTCGGCCGACTTCCCGAACGGGGAGATCCGGGGCCAGGTCCACTAGCCAGAGGTCCACACGGTCGCGGGTGTCGGGCCGCCGCTACGGGGGCGGCATCTTCGGCGTGTACGGAACCCGGAAGAACGCGTACACGGTGTCGCCGGGCGGGAAGCTCGTGACCGGCGCCCCACGGGTCGCGTGGGCCAGGTCCAGCGACAGCGTGACGTCGTTGCGGCCCGGCCAGTTGGGGTCGTACAGGTCGAGGGTCAGGACGCCCGCCGTCACGTCGTAGCCGTACGCGAGGACCTGGTGGTCCTCCTTCAGGTCGAAGGGATTCGCCGACTTGACCTTCACCAGCCCGAGCGCCGATGGGTGGCCGCCGTCGATCTCGGCCCGGACGGCCGGCCACTCCTGGTTCGCCATCCGCCAACCCCGGCTACGTGGCACGAGGCCGAGCCGGCTCCATACGGTCTCGCCATCGGGAAGCGCCGGATTCATGAGCTCGAGGTACCGCGCTGGCCCCCACGGCAGGTGGAAGCTGTCGAAGAGCCGGTCCACCAGGTAGTCGAAAAGCGGCCCCTGGCCCGGAGCGGTGATGTCCTGGGGCGGCTGCCGGCCAGCCTCGAAGTAGTCGCGGGCGGCGAACGCCATGCCGCCGCACAGCCCGTTCGAGGCGTCGCCGATCGGCAAGCTCACCACGCCGGGGATGCCGATGCGACGCACCGGCACGTGCGGGAAGTCGTTGGCGAACCCGAACCCGAACGTGGTGGGCAGAAAGCCCGGTACCGCCCGGCTGGGATCGGCAGCCACCTCCTCTGACGCGGAGCCTAGTGGTGAGGGCCATCGGTGTGTTGGCTCCTCGGAGGGTTTGGGCAGAGTCCATACGTCCACCTCAGCGGGCTGGGAACGAAACCGTGACGCTGTGGTGACGGGGGGGCTCTACCCTGCGTCAAATTGCTGATCGTTCGCGGACCGGAAGGTCTCTCGACGCGGCCGGCCGGAGAGAGGAGGGAGAGATGGCATCAGAATTGAGGCAATTCGATCCAAATCAAGTGAGCTTCGAGGAAGGTCTGGCTCGGATACGCAAGGCTGGCGAGAAGGCCGGTTTGGATACTCGACGGGTCCTCACATCGAGGGATCAAGACGTTCGGAGAGCGCAGGAACTCCTTCTTGTCACCGCCATTCCGGGAGGGTTCACGAAATGGCAGCTTCCCGTCTACCTCGAGCGGGCGTCGCAGCTGTTCATCTCTGTCGGTGAGCCGAACGTCGAGGTACCGGAGCACTCCCACGATGAAGGGGACGGGATACGCTTCATCGCGTCGGGCTCCATTCTGTACGAAGGCCAGGAGCTGACAGCGGGTGACTGGATGTTCATCCCGGCCGGGAAGGTGTACTCCTTCAAGGTCGGACCGCTCGGCGCGACCATGTGCTATTGCTACTGTTGTTGCTGCGCCGGCCGGGTGGATCTCTTCGAGGAGGTCGTGGACCCGCCGCCCGAAGTGCTCGGGCTCTGAGCGAGGCGGGCCGGCCCGGAGCATCCACGCTCCTACTGCTGCCGTTCCGTGCCCTCCTCGACGCCGGTGACGTGGCCGTGACGAGACGGTGACGACCGCATGGGAGGGTCCTGGCCGCTCACTGTCGAGGAAAGGGGGGTCGATGTCCCTACGATCGATGCACTCCATGCGCCAGGTGCTGGAGACTGATGGACCTCCGCTCGTGGGCGCGGTCCTGGTTGCGAATGCCTTCTTCGAATTCCACAGCTTCGCGCTCGAGTTCATGGCCTTCCTGCCGGTCTGGTTCGGGCTCGGCTGGGCCTATGACCGGCTGCTGGGAGCCCTCTCCGCGCGCCGGCAGCTCCAGCGGGAGGTGTAGAGGACGTGTCCGATCCCGAGCAGCCGCGGAGGCCCCGGAAGGCCGGACGGAACCCGAACAGCGCCCCGGAGCCCGAGGGCGGGCCGGAGCGACGCAAGAAAGACTTCCTCGACGAACGCCTCACGCCCCTTCGCCCCCGCGGGCCGGAGGACGACGAGGAGGCGATCGAGGAGGAAGCTCCGCCGAGCCCGAGGGCGCGGAAGGCCCTGCGATCCGAGCCGTCCCGGCCGGCGAGGCCCTCGCCCGGCTTCCGGCGCGCCCTCGTCTCCGAGTACCGGGAACGCCAGCGAGAGCAACTCGACCAACCGCGCAAGCGGGGCGGAGCCGGGGGTGGGCGGAAACGACGTCCGCCCGAGACGAGAGCGGAGATCGATTCGCAGCCCGGCGCCGAACCGCCGCAGCCACCGGTGCCACCCCCCGCCAACAATTGGATCCCCATCGGACCGTCGGCGGTGCGCCAGGGCCAGGGCGGGACGAGGCCTCCCGTCAGCGGGCGGGTCCTGGGATTCGCGGTCGGCACGGGAGGCAACCCGGTGTACGCCGCGACCTCCAATGGGGGTGTGTGGCGTTCCGACGACGCCGGCGGGAGCTGGCGTTCGCTGATGGAGGCGTGGGACCTCGACCCGACGAACACTGCGTCGGATTCTCTCTCTTGTGGCGCGATCGCCATCGACCCCACCGACTCCGACCGGATCTTCCTCGGCACGGGCGATGGCGATGAGGGGGCGTACTTCGGGGTCGGTCCGGTCGTCTCGACCGACGGTGGGGTGAACTGGTCGACGGAGCCGGTCACTGCGGCGAGCGCCCCGCTCGCCGGCAGCGCGTTCTACGCGCTGGCCGTGGATCCCGGCAATCCAGCCCGCGTCGTCGCGGGGACCCGGCGAGGCGTCTACCGGAGGGAGCCCGACGGGGCGGGTGGCTTCGTCTGGGCTCAGAAGGCCCTGGGCGGTCTCACCACGTGGGTCCCGAGCGTGGTCGTCGCCCGTGCGGGTGGCACGACGACGTTCTACGCGGCCAACTGGTTCGGCCCCGTCTTTTCCTCGACCGACGGCAACACCTGGACGCAGGTTGGCACGGGCTTTCCCGCCACCGTGGGCCGTGTGGCACTGGGCATACGCCCCGAGGACCCCGGCGTCGTCTACGCGGCGGTGACCACGAACACCGACTACTCGATCCTGGGGGTCTGGCGGCTCGACACCTCCGACAACACGTGGAGGCAGGTCACCGGCCACCCCGCGGACCTCGTCGGTACGGCGGCGATCGGCTTCCAGGGCTCCTACGACCTGGCCATCGCGGTGGATCCGAACAACGCGAACCTGATCTATCTGGGCGGCTCGACGAAGGCGTCTTCGGGCGAGTGGTCCGGTTGCTCGTATCGGTGTCCGGTCACTGGCGCCGGCGCCGGCGCC
>JALYLZ010000180.1 GCA_030774015.1 Actinomycetota bacterium
CTGACGCTCGTCCAGGTGAGGGGCCAGTACCTTTACCATCTCGCCCACGGCCAGCTCGGGTGCCGCCACGCGGACAGGCTACACCGGAATCACCTAACACTCAGCTTATTCCGTTCCGATCCCTAAGGTCTGGTCGAGATGGCGGTGGCGTGGGCGGCGATCGGCTTGCTGGCGGCGACGCTCGGCGTGCTGGTGGCAACGCTGGTCGCGGCGTTTCACAACCTGGGGGCCAAGATCGACGCGCTCGGCGCCAGGGTCGACGGCCGCATCGACGCCTTGGGCGCCCGCTTGGATGCCAGGATCGACGCCCTCGGGGCCGACCTCGGTGGGCGACTGGACCGACTCGACATGCGCCTCGATCGGGTCGAGTCACGCATCGACGCCCACGTCGAGCGGCACGCGGGCTGACTCCCGCCTACTCCCCCACCAGGTAGCCGAAGCGGTCCCGGAAGGCCTCCGGCGACATCCCCGCGGCCTCCGCGATCGGCCCGAGCCTGTCCCCGTCCTCCAGGTCCTCGCGGTCCAGCCGGATCATGTACTCGCGGGCCACCCGGTACGAGCTGCTGGAGACGTCCACCTCCCGGACCCGGACGCGGCCGGTCTCCGGGTCCGAGAACGACCCGAAGGGCAGCGGGACCATGTGGCCCTCCTGGAGCGTGATCATGGCGCCGGGCTCGCCCTGCCCGTCCTGGATGGCCCGTTTCAGGTAGTCCACGGCCCCGTACCCGAGGTCGCGGGTGTACTCGATGTCGAACGGGATGGGCGGGGCACACCGGAGCTCGTACCCGATGTTCTTGCCCTCCACGGTGACCTTCTTCCCCCGCTTCGCGAACCGTTCCTTCAGGAGCTTCGACAGCACCCGGTCGAGTTCCAGCTCGGCCAGCCGGATGTGGCCGTGCTCGTCGCGTTCCACCTCCGGCATGGCCGCGGCCAGGTCCTGCTCCGTCAGCCGGAGCCCGATCCCCTCGGCCAGGATGGCCACGCCGAACGGCCGGCCATGGGCGATCCGCTTCAGCATGGCCGTCTCCACGATGTCCACCAGGTGGTCCAGCCGGATGGGCTGGTCGCGAGGGAACTCCTCGGCCACGATGGTGAGGGTGGCGCCCGCCGCCTTGCCGAGTCCCAGGGCCAGATGCCCCGCCGAGCGCCCCATCGCCACCACCAGGTACCACCGCTTCGTGGTGATGGCGTCGGTCATCAGGTTGTTCACCAGCTCCACGCCCACGTGGCGCGCGGTCTGGAACCCGAACGTCGGCATGCCGCCCGGCAACGGCAGGTCGTTGTCGATGGTCTTGGGAACGTGGGCCACCCGGATCCTGCCCCCCGCCGCCTCCGCCAGCCGGAGCGCGGAGAACGCCGTGTCGTCGCCACCGATCGTGACCAGCGCCTCCACGCCGAGCTGCTCCAGCGCGCGGAGGCAGTTGTGGAGGCGCCAGTCGGGGTCATCCGCACCCTCGTCCCTGATCGTGGGGTTGGCCCGGGACGTCCCGATGACGGAGCCGCCCAGCACGTGGATGCGGGAGACGTCCGTGATGCCGAGCGGGCGCCCGTGGTCGCCGGAGCCCTTGATGAGGTGCTCGAACCCGTCCTGGAGCCCCAGGACCTCCCACCCCGAGTTCACGGCCTCGATGGTGGCAGCCGAGATCACGGAGTTCATGCCGGGAGCGGGCCCCCCACCACACAGGATCCCGAGCTTCACGCCCACGAGGGCAGCATAGGACCGGTCGGGTCGCGGTGGGAAACCCCGGATCTCAGTAGGGAGGGGCGAGGCCGTCGATCATCGGGAAGTGGCGCACGTTGGTCGTCAGGAGCTCCGCATCCAGGACGAGCGCGGTCGCGGCGATGAGATAGTCCATGTCATCGATCCCGCCGAGGGCCTTTCGGTGCCTGCGGGCCATCGAGCCTGCGGTCGTGGCGACCGCATCGTCGACGGGGACCCACCAGATCGCGGAGAAGAACTGCTCCAGCGTGTCCAGCTCCTCGTCCCTGACGCCGGCCAGCAATTCGAAGCGAACGACCTCGCTCGCCGCGACGATCTCGTCCTCGTCGACGAGACGCCTCAGGAGCATGACGGCCGACTCGGCGCCGCGCAGGTGGTCGATCGCGACGGTGGTGTCGAGGAGCTTCACCCGAGGCCGAGGCGGCGCAGGCGCTCGTCCAGGTCACCGCGCACCGCATCCACGTATTCGGCGCCGGTGAAGGACCTGCCGCTCCACGAGCCGGCGCTCTCGTCGAGGGCTCGGAGCTTCTCCGCCTTCGTGGTCTGGCCGAACGTGCTCCGGATGGCCCGGCGGATCAACTCCGAGCGGGAGGCGCCCGTGGCGCGTGCCACCCGGTCGAGCAGATCGAGCTCCTCGTCGCCCAGATAGACCTGCGTGCGACCCACGACACCACTATACACCGCTATGTGTCGCACCCAGCCACAGCCAGAGCGCGGCTCTTGCAGGGGTCGGGCGGTCGAGAGGCTACGCGGTGGCCGCGGCCTCGAGCTCGCGGAGCCGGGCGGGGTCGATGTGGATCCCCGGGCCCATGGTCGTGGACACCGTGAGGGTCTTGACGTACTTCCCCTTCGCGGCCGAGGGCTTGGCCCGCAGGATCTCGTCCACCACCGCCAGGTAGTTCTCGGCCAGGGCCTCCTCGTCGAAGGAACGCTTCCCGATGACGAGGTGCACGTTCCCCTGCCGGTCCACCCGGTACTCCAGCTTGCCGGCCTTGATGTCGCGGACGGCCTTGCCGATGTCCTGGGTCACCGTGCCCGCCTTGGGGTTCGGCATGAGGCCGCGAGGCCCCAGGACCCGGCCGGCCTTGCCGACCGCCGGCATCATCTCGGGGGTGGCCACCGTGGCGTCGAAGTCGATGTTCCCCTTCAGGATCTCCTCGACCAGCTCCTCGCCGCCCACCAGGTCGGCGCCGGCCTCGCGGGCCTCCCGAGCCTTGTCGCCCACCGCGAACGCCGCCACGCGCACGCTGCGGCCGGTCCCGTGCGGGAGCGAGACGGTACCCCGGACCATCTGGTCGGCCTTGCGTGGATCCACGCCCAGCCGGAACGCGAGCTCCACGCTCTCGTCGAACTTCGCCGCCGGAAGATCCTTGATCAGATGGAGGGCCTCGCCGGGCAGGTAGGCCCGGTCGCGGTCGACCTTGGTAACGGCCTCGCGGTAGCGCTTCCCGGCGTTCATGCCCGCACCTCGATCCCCATGCTCCGCGCGGTGCCCGCGATGATCTTCATGGCGGCATCCACGTCGTTCGCGTTGAGGTCCACCATCTTGCGCTCGGCGATCTGGCGGACCTGGTCACTCGTCACCGTGCCGACCTTGTTCCGGTTCGGCTCCCCCGAACCGGACTCGAGGCCGGCGAACTGCTTCAGCAGCTCAGCCGCGGGCGGCTGCTTGGTGACGAACGAGAACGTGCGGTCCTCGTAGATGGTCAGCTCGACCGGGATGACCTGGCCGGCGAACTGCTGCGTAGCCTCGTTGTACTGCCGGCAGAAGTCCATGATGTTCACCCCGTGCTGGCCGAGGGCGGTGCCCACGGGCGGCGCGGGGGTGGCCTGGCCGGCCTTGATCTGGAGCTTCACCATGGCCAGGACCTTCTTGCGGGGTCGGCGATCGCCGTCTGCCATTTCCATCCACCTCCTGCGGTCCAAGCGGCCGGTTCGGCCTCCCGCTGTCGTCGTTGCTGTTGCTCGCCTAGACCTTGGCGACCTGGTCGAAGCCGAGCTCGACCGGCGTCTCCCGGTCGAAGATGTTCACCAGGACCTTCAGCTTGCTCTGGTCCACGTTGATCTCGCTGATGGTGCCGTTGAAGTCCGCGAACGGCCCCGAGATGATCCGCACCGTGTCGCCCTCCTCGAACTCCAGGCGGAAGGACGGCTTCGCCTCGGTCTCTTGCTTCACCGCCAGGATCTTCTCGACCTCCCGGCGGGACAGCGGCGTGGGCTTGGTCCCGGTCCCCGACGACACGAACCCGGTCACGCCCGGCGTGTTCCGCACGACGTACCAGGAGTCGTTGTCGTAGATCATCTTCACCAGTAGGTAGCCCGGGAAGACCTTCCGCTGGACCACCTGCTTCTTCCCGCCCTTGATCTCCATGACGTCCTCCATGGGGATGTGGACGTCGAAGATCTTGTCCTCCATCTGCATGGAGTGGATGCGCGATTCCAGGTTGGCCTTCACCTTGTTCTCGTAGCCGGCGTAGGTGTGGACCACGTACCAGTCGCCCGGGCCGCGGAACGGGTCCCGCCGGCCGGGAACCTCCTCCTCGGCCTCCGGAGCGGGCGCAGCCTCGGACTTCCGCGTGGGCACCGGCGCAGGCTCGGGTTCCGGCTCAGGCTCGGGTTCCGGCTCAGGCTCGGGTTCGGCCACGGGCTCCACTTCCGCCTCGCCCATCACGTCCACGGCCTCCGCGCCGTCCTCGCCGGGGGTCTCCATCTCCGGCTCGGGGGTGGCGTCCGGCTCGGGAAGGGGCTCCTCTGTGGCCTCGTCCTCCACCCCGGTGGGGGCCTCCAGGACCGGCTCGGCGGGGATCTCCCCGAACGCCTCTCGCTCGTCCTCGTCCACCTCGGTGAGGGGCGGCTCCTCCGGGACGTCCAGGGCCTCGACGCCCTCGGACACGGGCTCCTCCATCGGCTCCACCTCGACCGGCGGCGACGCTTCGACAGCGGCCTCCGGATCCACTTCGGCCACCGGATCGGACTCAGCCTCGGGCTCGCGCGGCTCCTCGGAGGTGGGCACGCTCACGCCCGCCTCGGCCATCGGCGAGCCTGTCGCCGCCTCATCCGAGGCGTCTTCGGTCATGCCTGAGTTCTCGGGAACGTGATCCATCATCGAAAGTCCAGCTTACGACCGGCTCAGCCCCCGAAGACCCGCAGGACGGCCTTCGAGAAGAAGTAGTCCAGTCCGAACACGAGCGAGGTGAGCACGACGACGGAGACCAGGACGACGACGAAGTAGGCGATGAGCTCCTGGCGCGTCGGCCAGTTCACCTTCTTGAGCTCCTGGCGAACCTCCTTCAGGAACTGGCGGGCCGGAACACGCTTCTTCCGCTCCTGGGCCGCGGGCCGCCGGGCCGGCGTCGGGGTGGTCCGACGCTCGGTCGCAGCTTGCTGCCTCGCCATCAACCGCTTGGTCTGCCTGTTCATCTCACTCCCTCAGCGCGCCGAACCGGCTCGCATCCGCACTGGCCGGTACCGGGATTCGTGCTCGCGCTCACGCCGGTGGGGGACGACCCACCGTCCGGGCTAGTATAGGCACCGCGGGCGGCTCCGGCAAAGACACCGAGTGGGGACCGTGGGGGGGTCCAGTGATTGGCCCGTCCCACGATGCGACCGATGCCAGCGCCAGCGATTGCACCTGCGGGCCGGGCAAGGTTCACTAGCGCGCGTGCAAGCACCAGCGTCCGAAGGCTGGCGGAGCCGGCTCGACCGCCTCGCCAGGATCGGGGTGCTCCCGAGCGACTCCCGGGAGGAAGCCCTCCGCAAGGAGACCCTCGTCCTCTCGGCGGCCGTCATCACGGCCCTCGCGGTCGTGTGGGTGGGGACGTACTGGGCGCTCGGCCTGTATCTGTCGGCCATCATCCCGTTCGCCTACCAGGTCGTCTCCGTCGTCAACCTCGTCGTGCTCGCCAGGACCAAGCGGTACCGGTTCTTCCGGGCTAGCGAGCTCGCCCTGAGCCTCATGCTGCCGTTCCTGCTACAGCTCAGCCTCGGCGGCTTCGTGGCATCGAGCGGAGTCGTGCTGTGGTCGTTCACGGCCCCCCTCGGCGCCCTGCTGTTCTCGGGACGGAAGGAGGCAGCACGGTGGTTCGCCGCCTTCCTCGCGGTGGTCGCCCTGTGCGTTGCCCTCGACCCGTTCCTGGTGAACAAGACCGGGGAGATCCCGCACTGGATCCGGATCTCGTTCTTCGCCCTCAACGTGCTCGGGGTGACCGGGACCTGCTACCTCCTGCTGCACTACTTCGTCACGGAGCGCGACCGTGCGGCCGCGATGGTGGCCGCGGAGCGGGAGCGGTCGGAGCGGCTGCTGCTGAACGTCCTGCCCGGACCCATCGCCGAGCGGCTGAAGTCCGGCGAATCCCTCATCGCCGACGGCTCCCCTGAGGTGGGAGTCCTGTTCGCAGACATCGCCGGGTTCACGCCGCTGTCCGCGACGATGGCCCCGGAGGACATCGTTGGGCTGCTGAACGAGGTCTTCACCGTCTTCGACGGCCTCGCGGCTGAGCACGGGCTGGAGAAGATCAAGACGATCGGGGACGCATACATGGTCGCCTCAGGCCTCCTCGGCGGAGGCCAGGACCACCTCCAGAAGCTCGCCCGCATGGCTCTCGGGATGCAGGGCGCGGTCGAATCCATGGGCTCGATCCAGCTCCGGATCGGCATCGACGTCGGTCCCGTCGTGGCCGGTGTCATCGGGCGCAGGAAGTTCATCTATGACCTGTGGGGGGACACCGTGAACACCGCCAGCAGGATGGAGTCCCACGGGGTCCCAGGCGCCATCCACGTGACCGAGCGCGCCCAGATGCATCTGGCCTCCACGTTCGAGTTCGAGGATCGCGGGATCCTCGACGTCAAGGGGAAGGGGCCGATGCGAACGTACCTGCTCTTGGGCCCCAAGAACGGTCGCCCGGCCGCCGGCGACGCGTCCACGTCGATGGAGTTGGGGACGAGTCGCGGTGTGTCTCAGTTCGACTAGAGCGAGCCTCGGCCCCACGCGACCCAGTCAAACTGGGACCCCAACGGCCTTGACACGGAGCGGGGC
>JALYLZ010000181.1 GCA_030774015.1 Actinomycetota bacterium
GGCGGAGTCGAGGCGAGCGAGCGTCAGCGAGCGAGACCGAGCGCAGCCGGAGCGAGCTCTCAGGAGATCAGGACGGGCGGCGGGGGACGAGCTCTCGGATCATGGCGAGGAGCTCGTCCATGTCGAAGGGCTTGGCCACGAAGCCCTCCACGCCGTAGCGGGCCGCGCGGAGGCGGTCGTCCTGGGCGGTCCGCGCGGAGACCACGATGACCCGGGGCCGGGATCCGCCGCTCGCTTGGAGCTCGTCCAGCAGGGCCCAGCCATCCATCACGGGCATCATCAGATCGAGCAGCATGAGGTCGGGGCGCTCCCGCAGGAGCAGCTCCAGGGCGGCCTCGCCGTTTCGGGCCACGAACGTCCGGTAGCCCTCGCTCTCCAGGTTGAACCGCAGGAGCCACACCAGGTCCGGCTCGTCCTCCACCACCAGGATGGTGGCGCCGGGGGCCCTGGCCAGGCCCTCCGGATCCGGCGGCGCCGCTCCCATGCCCTCGTGCCCCATCCGGCTACCCCGCCGCCTCGAAGCGAACGCCGGGCTGGCCGCCCACCCGTCCCACCACCCACGCCGGCGTGCCCGCCACCTCCGCCCGGGACACCACCTCGCCGGCGGCGTCTGGGGGCACGACCAGCACCATGCCGATACCCATGTTGAACGTGGAGAACATCTCCTCCTCGGAGACCCCGGCGGCCCGGCGGATGAATTCGAACACGGCAGGACGGGGCCACGCTCCCGGGTCCGCGGAAGCGCCGAGCTCCGGCGGCAGCGCGCGGGGAAGGTTCTCGGGGAGCCCGCCGCCCGTGACGTGCGCGCAAGACAGCACCAGGTCATCCGCCGCCAGCGCCAGCACGAGCGGAGCGTAGATCGCCGTCGGCTCCAGCAGCTCCTCCCACAGCGGCCGGGCCAGGCCCTCGGGCGTCGCCTCCAGCCGAGCGCCCGGTTCCAGCAACGCCCGCCGCACCAGGCTGAACCCGTTCGCGTGCAGGCCGGTCGAGGCCAGGCCCACCAGGACGTCGCCCTCCCGGACCCGGCGCGGCCCCAGCACCCGGTCCTCGTCCACCACCCCCACGCAGAACCCCGCCAGGTCGAACTGCTCCGGCGCCATCACCCCGGGGTGCTCCGCGGTCTCGCCGCCGAGCAGCGCGCACCCCGCCCGCCGGCACCCCTCCGCGACCCCTTCCACGAGGGCGGCCACGTCCTCCGGCACCACCCGGCCCACCGCGATGTAGTCCAGGAAGAACAGCGGCTCGGCCCCGGTGCACACCACGTCGTCGGCGCACATGGCCACCAGGTCGATCCCCACGGTGTCCAGGCGCCCGGCCAGCCGCGCGATCTCGAGCTTGGTCCCCACGCCGTCGGTGGCCGCGGCCAGCAGCTTCCGGGGGCCGATCCGGAACAGCCCCGCGAACCCGCCGACGGACTCCACCACCTCGGGACGGGTGGCGGACTCGGCCACGCTCCCGATCAGCGCGACGGCCTTCGCCGCGGCCTCGATGTCGACGCCGGCCTGCCGGTAGTCCATGACCGAACCGTACTAGCGGGCGGGCCGTTGCTCCAGCACGAACTTCCCGGCGTGCTCGGGGATGGGGATGGGGTAGCGCCCGTCGAAGCAGGCCCGGCAGAACCGGTCCTCCGGTGCGCCGGTGGCCTCGACCAGCGACTCCAGGGACAGGTACGACAGCGAGTCCGCGCCGATGAACGCGCGGACCTCCTCCACCGACAGATCGGATGCCACCAGCTCCCGGCGGGTGGACATGTCGATCCCGTAGAAGCACGGCCACCGGATCGGCGGGCTGACCACGCGCATGTGCACGGCCGTCGCGCCGGCCTCCCGGAGGGTCTGGATGATCTGGCGGGTGGTCGTCCCCCGGATGATGGAGTCGTCCACCACCGCCACGCGCTTGCCCTGCACCGCGCCCGGGATGGGGTTCAGCTTCAGCTTCACGCCCCGCTCCCGAAGCGACTGCGAGGGCTGGATGAACGTCCGGCCCACATAGCGGTTCTTCATCAGCCCCTCGCCGTACGGGATGCCCGCGACCTCGGCGTAGCCCTGCGCCGCCGAGTGCCCGGTGTCCGGGATGGGGATGACCAAGTCGGCGTCGGCGGGGGCCTCCCGGGCCAGCCGCCGCCCCATGTCACGGCGGGCCTCGTGCACGGTTCGGTCGTACAGGCGGGAGTCGGGCCGGGCCAGGTACACGAACTCGAGCAGGCACAGAGCCTTGCGCGGGCTCTCCGCGAACCGCTCGAAGCGCAGCCCCCGGTCGTCCACCATGGCCATCTCGCCCGGCTCGACCTCCCGCACGAACGTGGCCCCCACGATGTCGAGGGCACAGGTCTCGGAGGCGAAGCAGAACCCGCCCGGCAGCCGTCCGATGGCCAGGGGCCGCAGGCCGTGGGGGTCCCGCGCCGCGAACACCGTCCGTTCGTCCATGAACACGAACGAGAAGGCGCCGGCCAGCCGGGGCAGGACGGCCATGGCCGCCCGCTCCAGGCCGTCCTCGATGTGGGCGGCCATCATGCCGGCCACCAGGTCGGAGTCCGTCGAGGCCCGCCCCCGCCGGCCGGCCTCCTCGGCCAGCTCGGCGGTGTTCACCAGATTCCCGTTGTGCCCCAGGGCCAGCCCGCGGGTGCCGTCGGTCTTGAACGCGGGCTGCGCGTTGTCCCAGGTGGTGGACCCCGTCGTGGAGTAGCGGGTGTGCCCGATCCCCAGGTCGCCCTGGAGCGTGGACAGCGTGGCCTCGTCGAACACCTGCGACACCAGCCCCAGCTCGCGGAACACCAGGATGTTGCGGCCGTCGGACACGGCCATGCCGGCCGACTCCTGACCGCGGTGCTGCAACGCGAACAGGCCGAAGTAGGTGAGCCTAGAGATGTCCTCGCCGGGCGCCCACACCCCGAAGAGGCCGCAGGCCTCGCGCGGGCTCTCGCCTTCCCCCATGCTCCGTCGAGGGTAACACCCGACCTGCCCGTGGCCGCCGCGCCGCTCCCGAAATTGGCGGGACAAAAACCCGGGGCGGCCTGAGCGCGATCAGCGCCTCAGGAGGTGGCCGGTCCTTCCCACGGGGTCACCAGCTGGAAGTAGTTCCCGTCCGGATCCGCGAACGTCGCGATCCACATCCCCTGGAGCTCGTAGGGCTCCTTGACGACCGTAGCGCCCGCGGCCTTGATGCGGTCGAACTCCGCCTGGACCTCCTTCGTCTCGAGATTCAGGATCACGCGCTGCGGCTCCGCGGCCTGCCCCTTCACATCGGAGTGCTCGATGATCGACAGGAACGTCGCGCCGAATCCCCAGCCGTACATGCCGCCCTCATCCATGTCGGCCGGCCGGCCGAAGACGCCGGCGTAGAACCCGCCCAGCCTCTTCGGGTCCTCCGATCCGATCATGACGCTGTTGAAGTTGAGCGCTGCCATGGTGGACCTCCTTCCGCTCGACGATCACGGCTCGCACGCGGCGAGGTGTTTCCTGAGCCACCGGCCGATCATGCACCGCCGAGCGGCAGGTCGTCGGCGAAGCCGCTGCTGGCGTGGGAGCCGTCGCAGAAGGGCTTGTTGTCCGAAGCCCCACAGCGGCACAGGGTCACCCGGTTGCGCACCTCGTACGGCGTCCCGTCCGCGGCCACCACCGGGATGCCGCCCCGGACCCACAGCGGCCCGCTCACTCCCATCGCCGGATCCTCGACGACGCCGATCGAGGGCTCGAGCGCTGGCTCGTGCGGCTCGGGACGCCCGTCGGCTCCCGGCCCCCAGGTCACCAGCCGCCCGGAAGGGCAGTACGCCGCCTCACGCTCGGTCAGCGCCACGGCCTCGGCGTCGTCCTGCTCGACGAGGTTCCAGACCTGGCCGCGGGCGTCGCAGAAGCGGGCGAAGGCGCAGAGCTGCCGCGCGTCGGTCAGCGCCACCTGGGGCCCCGGGAACGCGTCTGCCTGCTCGAGGTACGGCCGGCGGTCCGCGACCTCGGTCCCGTCGAAGCCGTTCGTCAGGTGCGTCCCGTCGCAGAACGGCTTCGTGCCGGATCCGCCGCACCGGCACAGCCGGTAGCTCTGCTTGGCATCGAACGCGAGTCCGGGCTGCCACTCCCACGACTCCCCACGCTCCGTTCGGCTCGATGATCTGCTGGGCGAGCGGAACCGCGCCCTCGACCTCATACAGCCCGTCCTCGGTCACCCGGATCCGCACCGCGCCCGTCACTCGTCCTGGTCAGGGTGGGGGTCCGCGTGATCGGTCGCGCCAGGCGCGCGTTCCCGCACGGTCACCGCCGCCTCCTCGGGCGAGGCGAACTCGTCCCGTTCGGTCACCGCCTCTCCGACCAGCTCGTCCTCGTCGTCGGACATGCCCTCGTCGACCACCGAGAGGGAGGTGTCGACGGCCGGCCGGTCCGGGCGCTCCTCGGCCAGGTGCTGGTCCAGGGACTCGCCCTCCTGCGCCTCCTCGGCGGTCGTGCCCCACGATTCCGTTCCGAACGCGTGGTCGGCCTGCATGATGGCCGCCTCCAGCTCGTCGCCCTCGTCCCCGTCCCGAGGCTCCAGATCCTCCATGGCTCATGCTCCTTCCGTGGCGGCGACGTTCGCAGCCACTCCGAGCCTACCGCTGGAGCACAGGAATCATTCGGTTGGGGCAGGAGGCATTCGTAAGCGTTCTTCGCTGTGAGGACGTGATCCGCTGGTCAGGGCGTGATGTTCTGGTTGAGGTGGAACAGGTTGTCGGGGTCGTACGTCCGCTTGATGCCGACGAGCCGATCGTAGTTGCCCCGGTAGTTGGCCTTGATCCGGCCCTGGTCGTCGTCCGCCATGAAGTTGACGTACCCGCCCTCCTCCGAGTGGGGCGCGGTGGCGTCGTAGTAGTTCCGGACCCACGCGATGTTCGCCTCGTTGTGGCCCGGGTCGGCCCACATGCCGGCGATCACCGTGGCGAAGTTCGCGTCGCGGTACGCGAACGCCGTCGCGTCCGGCGCCACGCGATGCACGGCCCCGTTGATCGGATAGATGTGCACCGTCGAGCTCACGTAGGGGACCTCCGGCCCGTGGACCCCGTGGGCGGCGATGGCCTCGTCCGTGAGCTCCTTCACGAAGTTGGCCTTCCAGTAGTGCTGGAGACCCGGCGGCAGCAGGGCGTCGAAGGCGCTGTTCAGCGCGGGATAGGGCATCGGACCGACGTGTTCCGCCACCACCGGCGCCACGTCGTGGAACGGCTTCAGCGCCGACTCGCCCTCGTCGAGCGGCCCCGCCCAGCAGGCCACCATGGCGATGAACGTGTCGCCGTGCCGGTCCTCCGGGATGAACGGCAGCGGCGGCGCGATCTGGAACGCGGGGAACGCACCCATCTGCTCGGAGGCGTCGGCGATGTACTCACGGTAGAAGCGGAGGAGGTTCTCCACCTCGCTGAGCTCGTAGAACATGGGGCCGCCGTAGATGTCCTTCACCGGGTGGAGCCGGAACTCGAAGGAGGTCACCACGCCGAAGTTCCCGCCTCCGCCTCGCAGCGCCCAGAACAGGTCCGCGTGGTCGTCCTCGCTCGCCACCAGGAACCGTCCGTCGGCCGTCACCACGTCCGCCGACACCAGGTTGTCGATCGACAGTCCGAATCCGCGTGACAGGTATCCGATGCCGCCACCGAGCGTGAGGCCGCCGACCCCCGTCGAAGAGATGATCCCGCCCGTGGTGGCCAGGCCGAACGGGTAGGTGGCGGCGTTGAAGTCGCCCCACGTCGCCCCTCCCTCGGCCCTGGCCCTCCGGGCGGCGGGGTCCACGCGCACTCCCCGCATCCCGGAGAGGTCGATCACCAGGCCGCCATCGCAGGTCCCGAACCCCGGGACGCTGTGGCTGCCGCCGCGGACCGCCAGGTCCAGCGAGTTCTCGCGAGCAAAGTTCACCGCGGCGATCACGTCTCCGGCGTTTGCGGCCCGGACCACCGCGGCCGGCCGGCGGTCGATCATCGCGTTGTAGACCCGGCGCGCCTCGTCGTATCCCTCGTCGTCCGGCCCGATCACGGGTCCCCTGACCTGTCCCCGCAGCTCCTCGATCGCGAGTGTCCCCACGTGTCCTCCTTCGCCCGGCGAGCACCGCCGCGCTTCGCGACGGCTGCGATTCGCCTCCGCCAGGGTAGACGCTAGGGACATGGCGTGTGACCGGGCGTGTGAGGGCAGGAGGAGGCTCGGTCTTGTCCGGACCGGCCCGCGCGGGCAGGATGTCGGGGATGCCGATCGCCGCGCACCTCCTGGGGCCGCCCCTGCTGATCCGAGACGGCGTCGTGTACCCGGCGCCCCGGGGCAGGAAGGTCTGGGCCCTCCTCGCCTACCTGGCCCTGTCGGACCGGCCCCCCACCCGACAGCAGCTGATCGATCTGCTGTTCCCGGACGCCGATGACCCGGCCGGCGCCCTCCGCTGGAACCTGTCGGAGCTCCGGCGCCTGCTGGGGGGACCGGAGACGGTTAGGGATCGGAACGGAATAAGCTGAGTGTTAGGTGATTCCGGTGTAGCCTGTCCGCGTGGCGGCACCCGAGCTGGCCGTGGGCGAGATGGTAAAGGTACTGGCCCCTCACCTGGACGAGCGTCAGCGTCGGCTGCTGGCCGGGGCCGGGGCCCGGGTGTTGGGCCGTGGGGGTCTGGCCGCCCTGGTCCGAGAGACCGGGATGTCTCCAAACACGGTGCGCAAGGGCCGGGCGGAACTGGACCAGGGCGCGGCGTCCCCGGGTCGGGTCCGCGGACCGGGTGGTGGGCGCAAGCGAGCCACGGACAAGGATCCCGGACTGCTTGCCGCGCTCGATGCCCTCGTCGACCCGGAGACCCGGGGCGATCCGGAGTCGCCCCTGCGGTGGACCACCAAGTCCACCCGGACCCTGGCCGGGGCCCTGACCGCTCGAGGGCATCCGGTGAGCCACGTCCGGGTGGGGGAACTGCTGCACGCTCTGGGCTACAGCCTGCAGGCCAACGCCAAGGTGACCGAGGGAAAGCAGCACCCGGACCGAGACGCCCAGTTCCGCCACATCGATAAGGCGGTGCGCCGGTTCCTGCGGGCGGGCGACCCGGTGATCAGCGTGGACACCAAGAAGAAGGAGCTCATCGGGGCCCATCCCGGCTACAAGAACGCAGGTCGGGAGTGGCAGCCCACGGGCCGGCCGGTGCCGGTCGGGGTCCATGACTTCCCCGACCCCACCGTCCCCAAGGCGGTTCCCTACGGCATCTACGACGTGGCGGCGAACGCCGGGTGGGTGTCGGTCGGCTCGGACGGGGACACTGCCAGCTTCGCCGTGGCCACGCTGCGCCGGTGGTGGACCCAGGTCGGGGCCGGAGCGTACCCGAAGGCCCGACGCCTGCTCATCTCGGCCGACGCCGGCGGGTCCAACGGCTACCGGGTGAGGCTGTGGAAGCTCGAACTGTCCACCCTCGCCGCCGAGACCAACCTAGCCATCACGGTGTGCCACTTCCCGCCCGGCACCAGCAAATGGAACAAGATCGAGCACCGGCTGTTCTCGGCGATCACCGCCAACTGGCGAGGCCGTCCGCTGACCAGCCACGAGGTGGTGGTGGAGCTCATCGGCGCCACCACCACCCGGACCGGGTTGACAGTGCACGCCGAAGCCGACACCAACAGCTACCCCCGAGGGGTCAAGGTCAGCGACGAGGAGATGGCCGCGATCGGCCCGCGCATCAAGGGCCACAGGTTCCACGGTGAGTGGAACTACACGATCGTTCCGCC
>JALYLZ010000182.1 GCA_030774015.1 Actinomycetota bacterium
TGACCACGCTCATCTGAAACCCCCCACATCCGCTCACTGAAATCCACCACCTCCTGAGCCCGAGTTCCCCCAACGGAAGAGGGCTCCGCCCGATGCTGACGGTGATCAGGCCGTCGGATCGGAAGGAGCCCCAAGGGATGTTGGCACGGGAGGAAGACGTGGAAGCACAGGCACTTCGGGCCCAGGGCTGGTCGATCTCAGCGATCGCCCGCCACCTCGGCCGCGACCGGGGAACCGTCCGGTCCCACCTGAAGGGCGAGCGCACCCCCGGCGTCCGCCGCAAGAGCGAGGACGACCCGTTCGACCGGTTCGAGCCGTACGTGACCCAACGGTTGAACGACGACCCGCACCTACAGCTCTCCACGCTGCTCCGAGAAGTGCAGGTGCTCGGGTTCGCCGGGAGCTACCAGACCTTCACCCGACAGGTTCGTTCCCGCTCGCTCCGCCCCCACTGCGAGGCGTGCGCCGGCGCGAAGGGCAGGGCCACGACCGAGATCGAACACCCACCCGGAGCCGAGACCCAGCTCGACTGGCTGGAGCTCCCCGAGGCGCCGTGGGGCGGGACGGCGCTCGTCCTGGTCGGGGCGCTGGCGCACTCGGCGAAGTTCCGGGGGTCGTTTTCCGAGGCCAAGGACACGCCTCACCTGATCGCCGCGACGGACGGGGTCCTGCGGCGCCTGGGCGGGCTGACGAAGCGCCTGCGCATCGACGCCATCGAAGGAGGGGTGATCCCGGGGACCCGCCGGCTCGTCCCCGCGTTCGCCGACGCGTGCCGTCACTACGGCGTCGGGGTCGACCTCTGCCCACCGCGCCGCGGCAACCGCAAGGGCGTGGTGGAGAAGGCCAACGACTACCTGGCCCAGGCCTGGTGGCGCACCGCCGAGGTGACGACCGTCGAGCAGGCCCAGACGAGCCTGGATGCCTTCTGCGGGCGGGTCGCCGATCGACGTCCCCGCGGTCACGCCACGGTGGCCGAGCTCGCCGTTGCCGAGCGCCTGCGTCCGGTTCCCCGCGAGCCCTACCATGCCGTGATCGAGGTGCCCCGGAAGGTGAGCTGGGCGGCCCTGGTGTCGTTCGAGGGGAACCGCTACTCGGTGTCGCCGGCGTTCGTCGATGCGACCGTGATCGTGTCGGTGCGCCTGGGGGAGCCGATGCTCGAGATCCGCTCGACGACAGGTGAGCTGATCGCCTCCCACCGGCGGCGGCCCGCTGGCGCCGGTGCCCTGTCGCGGCTGGAGGAACACCGCGTCGACCTCGAGCGCACGGTACTGGCCGCGTTCACCACGGACCGGCCGTGCCGCCGCAAGGTCAACCGCCCGCCATCGGAGGCCGCCAAGGCGCTCGCCGCGGAGCTCACCGGGGTGCCGCTGCAGCAGACCCTGCCCGTCGTGGTCGACCTCTCCCGCTACGAGGAGCTGATGCGCCGTGTCCCATGACCGCGTCTACCAGCGCCTGCGCTCCCACCTGGCCTACCTGAAGCTCACCGCGGCGGCCGAGGCCCTGGCCGGCAAGCTCGACCAGGCGCAGAACGCCAAGCCCTCCTACACGGCCTTCGCCGAGGATCTGCTCGGGGTGGAGGTGGAGGCCACCGAGCGGCGCAGGACGGCCGGGAGGCTCCGGTTCGCCCACTTCCCGGTGATCAAGCGCCTGGAGGACTTCGACTTCGATGCCCAGCCGGACCTCGACCGCGGTCTGGTCGAGGACCTCGCCACCTTGAGGTTCGTCGAGGAGAAGGCGAATGTGCTGATGGTCGGCCCGCCCGGGGTCGGCAAGACGATGCTCGCGCTCGCCCTCGGGCTGAGGGCCGTGGAGGCCGGCCACCGCGTGTACTACACCACCGCCGCCGACCTGGTCGCCCGGTGCCACCGCGCCGCGATCGAGGGGCGGTGGGCCACGACGATGCGGTTCTTCGCCGGCCCGCAGCTGCTCATCTGCGACGAGTTGGGCTACCTGCCCCTTCCGGCCGAGGGGGCCTCGGCCATCTTCCAGGTGGTGTCCCGCCGCGTCGAGCACGGCTCGATCATCGTGACGACCAACCGCAGCATTGCCTCGTGGGGGGAGATCTTCTCCGACTCGATGATGGCCGCGGCGATCCTGGACCGGTTCCTCTACCGAGCGACCCTGCTTTCGATCACCGGGGACTCCTACCGGATGCGGGCCCACCGGGAACGCCTCAAGCAACTCCGGGAGGGGGTGGGAGCCACGCTCGAGAGGTAGGCTACGCCGGCTCAGGGGTGGTGGATTTCGATGAGCATCTCTGGGGATTTTCGGTGAGCGCCGTCAC
>JALYLZ010000183.1 GCA_030774015.1 Actinomycetota bacterium
CAGGGCGAGGAGCGAGGTCATGAAGTGCGAGGCCACCGCGTAGATGGCGGCGGGCAGGACCATCCCGTACAGCACCTGCTGGGTGATCATCTGGCGGTGTTCCCGGGTCATCTTCCCTCTCCCTTCGGTCGTGCTCCTGGCTGACGGGACCATCGTGGCCCGGGAGGGGGGTCCGCCAGAATGCCCGGCAGGGGGGTGCTTGCGTGGCGGGGAGGGGAGTCTTTCCTTACCTCGGGGATAGGGCGCCGAGCGGGCCGCGCGTGGGGCAAAGGGCACGAAACCAGGCTCTTGTGGAGGCCGCCGACCACCGACTAGCCTGTGCCGACCACCAGAAAGGGGCGGGGGTACGATGACGTGGGGCAATCGGGTCGGGGCCAGCCGAGGTGTCCGCGTGTGGGTTCCGCTGGGATTGGCCGTCGTGCTGTTGGCGGCCCTGACCAGCACCGTCGCCGCTTCGAAGCCGTCATCCGCCGGCGTGGCCGCCGGTGCCGCCGGCACCCGTTCGGCCCTGTCGTTCGTCGCCAACCAGGGCCAGCTGGACCCGCGCGTGGCCTTCTACCTCCCGGAGCGAACGGGCGGCGTCTACTTCACCTCGCACGGCGCGACGCTGACGCTGCCGGCGGCGCCCGGCTCGGGTGGGTACGCCACCCGGCTGAGCTTCGTGGGCGGGCGGGCCGTCACCCCCGTGGGCACCTCGGCGCTCCCGGGAACGGTGAGCTATTTCCACGGAGCCGACTGGCGGACCGGAATCGCCACGTTCGGCCGCATCGTGTACCCGAAGGTCTGGCCGGGGATCGACGTGGCGTTCTCCGGCTCGGGATCGCGCCTGGAGTACCGGTTCCTGGTCCACCCGGGCGCGGACCCGGGCGACATCCGGCTGGCCTACCGCGGCGCGTCGTCACTCGCGCTGAGCCCGGACGGCAGCCTCCGGATCGCCACGCCGGGAGGCTCGACGGCCGACACCGCCCCCCGAACCTTCCAGCGCCTGGACGGCCGGGTGGTCCCGGTTCGCTCGAGCTTCCGGGTCACCCGCGGGGTGGGGTTCGGGTTCTCCGTGGGCTCCTACGACGCCCGCCGGCCCCTGGTCATCGATCCCACCCAGCTCGTGTACAGCGGCTTCCTGGGCGGTTCCGGTGACGACGGCGCGGAAGGGGTGGCCGCGGATGCCTCCGCCGACGTGTACGTCACCGGCTTCACCACGTCGGCCAACTTCCCCGTGAAGGTCGGGCCCCTGCCGGCCGCCAAGGGGAAGGAGGACGCATTCGTGGTGAAGCTGGACCCGTCCGGCGCGCTGGTCTTCGCGGGCTTCCTGGGGGGGTCCGCCGACGACTTCGGCAGCGCCATCGCGGTCGACGCCGCAGGGAACGCCTACGTCACCGGCGGGACCGCCTCCACCGACTTCCCCACCGTGGTCGGGCCGGGGACCACGCCGAACGGAGGGCTGGACGCGTTCGTCACCAAGATCAGCCCGGACGGCAGCACCATCCTGTATTCGGGGTTACTGGGAGGGCCGAACGACGACGTCGGCAACGGCATCGCGGTGGACTCGGCGGGGAACGCGGCCATCACCGGAGCACTGGATCGCAACTGCGGCGGAGCTCGCGGGGCCAGGCCGATGGGGACGGATGTGGTCGGTGGCACGGATGTCCTGCTGGCCAAGGTGGACCCCACCGGTGCGCTGGTCGGAACGGTCCGGTGCTACGGGGGTGCCCAGGCGGACGTGGGATCCGACATCGCGGTCGACGCCTCCGGCCAGCTCTACATCACCGGCGTCACCTCATCGGCAGACTTCCCCGCGTTCGCGCCGATGGACGCGACGTACAACGGTGGCCCCGACGACGCGTTCGTCTCCAAGATCAGCGCTGACGAGGTCTCGCTCGTGTACTCCGGATACCTGGGAAGCCCTGGCGACGACTTCGCCAACGCCATCACCGTGGACGGAGCGGGCGACGCGTTCGTGACCGGCGCCACGACGTCCCCGGAGTTCCCTCACGTCGGTGCCCCCACGCTCACGTTCAACGGGGGCCTGGACGGGTTCGTGGCCGGCCTCTCCACCAGCGGAACCACCTCGTTCTCCGGCTTCCTGGGCGGCGGGTTCAACGACTTCGGCCGCGGGATCCGGGTGGCGCCCTCCGGCAACCTCGTCGTGACCGGCGGCGCGAGCTCGCCGGACTTCCCGGTCAGCATCGAGGGCAAGCTCCGTACGTGCTGGGCGGGCGGCTTTGACGCGTTCGTCTCCACGATCACGCCGACCGGGTCCAAGATCGGCACGTCCGTCCTGTTCGGGGGGTCGGCGGGCGACTTCGGCACCACCCTGGCCACGGTCGGGGGCGCCGCTGTCGTCGGCGGGATCACCAATTCCAAGGGCTTCCCGACGACGTCCAAGGCGGACCGGACGTTCAACGGCGGGTCGGAGGACGCCTTCGTCTCCGCCCTGAACCTGGGGGCGGGCGGGTCGATCACGCCGCCCGGGCTCATCGCTTTCCTGACGACGCAGGGCCAGAAGTCCGGCGCGCTGGTGGTCGAGGTGAGAACCCTGGACGGACTGTGCCCCCTGAAACTGAACGCGTTCGGCCTCCAGTTCCAGGGGGCGCCGGCCTGGGCGCCCGACGGCTCGAAGATCGCCGTGGCCGCGTCGAGCAAGGGCAACGTCGACGTGTACCTCCTGGACTTCTCCAAGCCGACGGTCAAGCCGCAGCGGCTGACCAAGAAGGGCTCCACGGAGAAGGAGCCCGCCTGGTCCCCCAACGGGAAGCAGCTCGCGTTCGCCAGCGACCGCGGCAACAGCCCGGGCCAGCTGGACATCTGGGTGATGAACTCGAACAGCTCCCAGGCGCACCGGCTCATCGGCGGGCCGCTGATCCAGGAGGCCCCCGCCTGGTCCCCGAACGGAAAGACCATCCTGTTCCAGGGCCTGGACCCGAAGAAGGGGACGACGCGGATCTACTCCGCGACGGCGAAGGGGAAGAACGTCCATCCCCTTACCGGCGGCCCGTCGGACCTGTTCCCGAACTGGTCGCCCGACGGGACGGAGGTCGCGTTCCAGCGCTCGGACCAGATCTTCCTGATGACCGCGGCCGGCAAGAGCCAGCGGAAGGTGCCTCACCAGCCCAAGGGACACAACCGCGCGCCGGCCTGGTCGCCGGACGGCGAGCGCATCGCGTTCTTCGGGGACAAGTCGGGCAACGAGGACATCTTCGTGATCAACGCGAACGGCACCCACCTCATCCAGGTCACCAACGACAAGAGCGAGGAGTTCTTCCCGCGGTGGCTGCCGGTGGTCGGCGTCAGTGGGTCCGGGGCAGCGGCACGGAAGGCGGTGCCGATGTCGGGGCGGGGGGCGGCTCCCGCGTCGACCCGAAGCGCGTTCCGGCTGCCGGCCCTGGGCGTGGCCAAGGCGCTGGTCCGGCTGGGGGTTCGGTAGGCGCAGCAGCGGGTCTCCGCCACGCCGCCACGTGAGTGGCAGGGGAAAGGGACCCATGAAGAGGATCGGGATGGCGATCGTGATCGGCATCCTGGCTCTCGTTGCGGGAGCAGCGTGCGGGGCTAAAGCCGGCCCGAGTCAGGAGGGCTCGTCGGTCGCCGGCACCCCTTCGGAGCCTCCGGCCGCCGACTTTGGAGACTTGGAAACGGTGGACTGGCTGGAGCCGATCGAACAGGGCATCGCCATATCGTCGATCGACCAGGCCAATGGAGTGGTCAGTTTCCCAATCGAGGTTCCGCAGGGCCTGGGGAACCCGCACATCTTCATGACGGATCCCACCAGTGCCCCCAGGCAGGAGCGCCTGGTTGCGTTCGTCCTCGACGTCGCCCCGTACGGGACTGTCGATGTCGTCGAAGGGCCGCCCGATGCATCCGCCGACCGGTGGGCCTCCTTCGTCGCCAACACGGTGGCCGCGAGCCAATTTCCAGGGGGCAGCGGATCCGCCCTCAGCGTCCTCCTGGGGGATGGCTCTCTCGCGCTCGTCACCGTTGCTGAAGAAGGGGTGCCGGCCGACATCTCGTGGCTGAGGGCGGCGGGGCAGACGGAGGTCACACTCAAGGGTCCCTCCCTGACGGCCGACCAGGTGCAGCGGCTCGCGAACTCCGCTTTCTCGCCTTAGAGGCTAGCTGGTGGAGCCGCAGCCGCTGGCGCTACCGCTCGATCCGCCGCTGTTGTGCGCGGTCACCGAGAAGCAGTAGGTGTTTCCGGGCTGGAGCCCGCTGAAGGTGACGCTCGTCCCCGACGTGGTGGCGGAATGGCCGGCTCCCGAGACGGTGTAGGACGTGGCGCCGGCGCTCGCACTCCAGTGGACGGTGCAACTGCTGGTCGAGCACGAGACCGACACGTTGGAAGGGGTGGCGGGGGGCTGGGTCTGTGGCGGGGGCTGGCTGGAGGGCTGCGTGGTGGGCGGCTGCGAGCTGGGGGGCGCCGTGGTCGGGGCCGCTTGCGTGGTGGCGCAGGACCGGCCGGAACGACCGGACGTCCCGCCGGCCGGACCGACCGCCACCACCTGGTAGCAGTGCTTCGTGTTGGGCTGGAGCCCGGTCACGGAGAAATGAGTGGCCGTCGTGTGATCGAAAGCCTTCGGGGCCTGGAACACGAAGATGAGGTATTTCGCGGCGCCCGAGACCTTGTGCCAGGTGAGTGTGATCTGGGACTGCCCGGCGGCGGCCGCATGGATGCCCGTCGGCGCGGACGGACCGGCGAGGGCCGTCTTGGTGGGGCTGCCGGTGGGGCTTACCGTCGGACTCGCGGTCGGGCTGGTGGAGGGCGTCGGCGAGTTCGGAAGGCTCGTGGGCACCGACGGGGTCGGCGTCGCGGTGCCGGGGGAGGACTTGCCGCCGGACGAGGCCAGGACGATCGCGGCTGCCGCTCCGACCACCACCAGCGCCCCGACGATGATGGCGATCAGGCGTCCCCGGCCCGGCTTCCTGGGCGGCGCGGTTGGCGGGCTGCCCTCGGCGAGGGTGGGAGGCGGTGGTGGGGCGGCGCTCACGTCCTCGGCCATCGTGGCCGGCATCCCGAAGGCGCCGGGCGGGGCGGGCGGAGCCGCGCCGGGCTGGAGGGTCACCGGGGGAGGAGGCGTTGCGGCGATGGTCTCGAGCCCCGCCGACGCCGCAAGGGTCTCCGCGGCCGGCGTCGCCGCAACGGTCTCCACTGGAGGCGCCGCTGCCACCGTGCCGGCTGAGGCGGTTGAGGCGGCCGCGACCGTCTCGGGAGCGGGCGAAGGAGCGACCGGTTCGGCCTTCGGCGGTGCTGCCACCGTCTCGGCCGTGGGCGGCGTCGCGACCGTCTCGCCCGTGCGCGGTGCGGCGATCGTCTCGCCGCTCGAGTCGGCGGCCTCGGATGTGTGCTCCCCGCTGGTGATGGTCTCGGCCACCGCCGCCGCGGCACCCGCCGCCGCTGCCGCCACGGCCCCCGACACGGGCCGAACGGATGTCTCCGTCGTCGGCCCGTCCTCGGGGACCGAGCCTGCCTCCGACACCGTTTCCAGTTCCAGCCCGGCCTCGGTCGCCGCGGCGGCAGCGACCGTCTCCGGCGACACCTCCGCGACCTGGTCCGTCCCGGCGGGCGGACTGACCACGCCCACGCCCACGGCTTCCCGGCTCTCGGTCGGGACGGCCGCGGCGGTCCCGACGGTCTCCCGGCCGGCCGTGGAGTCCGGCCCGACGGCCGCCGGACCGAGCGTGGCCCCACCGAGCGTGATCTCCGCTCCCGCGGGTGGAGTGACCGCCGCAGACGAGGCGGCGGCCTCGCCCATCAGGGCCACCCGGGCTTCGTGGAGCAGCTCCGAGCAGCTGTCGTAGCGGTCCTCCTTGCGCTTGGCCATGGCCCGGGCGATGACGAGGTTGATGGCGTCGGGAAGGTCGGGCCGCCGGTCGGTCAGCCGGGGCGGCGACTCCGAAAGGTGCGCCCACAGCAGCGATCCCTCGCTCTCCCGCTGGAAGGGGAGGACGCCGGTCAGGCACTCGTACAGGACGCAGCCCAGCGAGTAGATGTCGGTCCGGGCGTCCACCGACTTCCCCTCGATCTGCTCGGGGGCAACGTAGTGCAGGGTCCCCATGAACCGCCCGGTGGGCGTGAGCTGGGTCTTCGAGTCCATGTGCCGGGTCACGCCGAAGTCCGTGAGATAGACGTGCCCGTCCCGCGCCTCGATCAGGATGTTGGCGGGCTTCACGTCGCGGTGGACCAGTCCCTCGGCGTGCGCAGCGTCCAGCGCGCTGGCCACGCCGTCCAGGATCCGCAGGGTTTGCTCGGGGTCGAGCTGCTTGCGCTCGTCGATCAGCCGGCGGAGGTCGGTGCCCCGGATGTACGGCATGACCAGGTACAGCGAGCCGTTGCTCTCGCCGGCGCTGTACACCGGAATGATGTTGGGATGGCGGAGGCTGGCGGCCAGCCGGGCCTCCCGCTGGAACCGCTTGCGGAACCCGTCGTCGGTGGAGAGGTCGCCGGACAGGACCTTCAGCGCCTCCATCCGGCCGAGGGTCTGGTGCTCGGCCAGGTACACCTCGCCCATGCCACCCTGACCGATCAGGGCCTCGATCCGGTATCCAGCGATTTCGGTGCCGATGCGGCTTTCGGGTCTCATTGGGCAGGCGTGTAGTATCACCGGCCTGGCGGCCAGGTCAATGGTGGTCGTCACCTTGACCGCCCGCTCGGAACAGCCAGAACCCTGAGAGCAGTCTTCAGTCGGAGACGGTGCCACAAAGGGACGAGCGGGGCGTGTCGTGCGATTTCTTTGAGCTGAGCGACGCAAATTCCGGGGACACCTATTTGTGTCGTTCCTTTTAATGAGGGTCCAGTGACACAAATATACGGTAGTCTGGAGCCAAGGTGGTCGATGAGCGAAGAGGCCGGAAGAGCCGGGGGGCGATCTATGCGCAGCTCACCGAGGGCGTCGAGGAGCTTCGGAGCCGCTTTGGCGGGCTGCCATCACCCGTCGAGGCAGAGGACATCTGGGGCGACATCTGGTTCCAGGAGGCGCACAACTCGACGGCAATCGAGGGAAACACGCTCGTGCTCCGGGAAGTGGAGATCCTCCTGCGCGAAGGCCGGGCGGTCGGTGACAAGCGGCTCGCGGAGTACATGGAGGTCCGCGGGTACGCGGACGCGGCCGAGTGGGTGTACCAGCAAGGGTTGACCCCCGGCGCCTGGACGACCGAGGACCTCATCACACTCACCGAGGTTCGACACGTACACATGTTGGCAATGTCGAAGGTGTGGGAGGTCGCGCCCCATCCCGACGCGGGTCCAAACGAGGGGCCGGGCGCCTTCCGCCAGCACAACATCCACCCGTTTCCCGGTGGCATGCACCCCCCGGACTGGCCCGAGGTCCAGGCGCTCACGACCGACTGGGTCGGGAAGGCGTCGGCGCTGCGCGATGCCGAAGCGCCACTCCCCGAATCCCTCGCGACAGTCCACGCGGAGTTCGAACGGATACATCCGTTCCTGGACGGGAATGGCCGGACCGGCCGCCTCTTGACGAACCTCCTGTTGATCCGGGTGGGCTACCCGCCGGCGATCATCCGCAAGGCTGAACGGACTCGGTACCTGAAGGCCCTTCGCAGAGCGGACGACGGCGACCCTGGTCCTCTCGGCGAGTTCATGGCTCGGGCCATCATCGATACGCTGATGCGGTTCATCGTGCCTGCCGTCGCAGGGCCGGCCAGACTCGTACCGATCGCAGCGCTCGCCGATAGCGAGATCTCGGTCCGGGCTCTCCGCGCCGCGGCCGAGCGCGGACGGCTGCGTGCGCATCGGGATGCGCGGGGGCAGTGGCGCAGCACGCGCAACTGGGTGGACGAGTACCGAGCCAGCCGCTACAGGCGCGACCGCTGAGCGCGTGGTTCGGGAGTCAGCGCGACGGCGGGGTATACACTCGCCGCCTACTCAGGAGACCTCCCGGATGAACGTGAAGAAAGCGGTCATTCCCGCAGCCGGGCTCGGGACCCGGTTCCTTCCGGCGACCAAGGCGCAGCCCAAGGAGATGCTGCCGATCCTGGACAAGCCGGCCATCCAGTACGTGGTGGAGGAGGCGATCAGGGCCGGGATCGAGGACATCCTGATCATCTCGGGGCGGGGCAAGCGCAGCATCGAGGACCACTTCGACCGCTCCCTCGAGCTCGAGATGTACCTGAAGGAGAAGGGGAAGGCCGACCTGCTGGCGGAGGTCCAACAGATCTCCGAGAAGGTGGCCATCCACTACATCCGCCAGCGCGACCCCCTCGGGCTCGGGCACGCCGTGTCGGTGGCGGAGCCGCACGTGGGCGGGCAGCCGTTCGCCTGCCTGTTGGGCGACGACATCATGACCGAGGACAACCCCCTCATCGAGCGCATGCTGGCCATCCACGCCCGCTACGGCCGGAGCGTCATCGCGGTGAAGGAGGTTCCCCGCGAGGAGATCTCCCTGTACGGCTGCATCGAGCCCGACTTCGTGGAGGACAACCTGGCCCGGGTCATCTCGATCGTGGAGAAGCCGAACCGCGAGGACGCTCCCTCCACCCTCGCCGCCATCGGCCGCTACGTCCTGACTCCCGAGATCTTCGACGCCCTCCGCCGCACCGAGCCCGGCGTGGGTGGCGAGATCCAGCTGACCGACGCCATCAACATCCTGGCCCAGGAGCAGGCCGTGTACGCCTACGTGTTCGAGGGCGGGCGCTACGACATCGGGAACAAGGTGGACTGGCTGAAGGCCACCGTGGAGATCGCGATCGACCGGCCCGACGTGGGCCCGGAGTTCCGCAAGTTCCTGGCCGACCTGGTGGCCCGCAAGAAGCTCATCTAGCCAGACGCGCCTGATCCCTGGGAACTCGCTCCGGCTGCGCTCGGTCTCGCTCGCCTTCGGCTCGCTCGCCTCGACTCCGCC
>JALYLZ010000184.1 GCA_030774015.1 Actinomycetota bacterium
CCGGTTTGACAGGGGGCCGCTGGCGAAGCGGGGCCACGACGCGCCGGAACGATGCACCTGCTGGGAAACCGGCGGGACTGAGCCCGGCCGCCTACAGCTTGCCGATCAGCCAGCGGCCTACCTCACACGCGAGCGGTGCCCTGGCTGGTCCCGGCGATGAGTCGACCGTCCGGACTCCAGGACACCCCCCGCCACTTCGGATGCCCGCCACCGTTGGGCCCCGCCAATGCGAATGATTCCTCGCCGGTGTTCACATCGAAGACGGCGCCCACTTCATCGTTCGTCCATACCTGTGCCACGGCCACGTGTCGACCGTCCGGACTGAGTGCGGTGTCGATCGGCCCGTCCACACGAATCGTCGAGACCACCCGGTCGGTGGACAGGTCCAGGACCTGGACCAGTCCCGCGTCGAACCAGGCGGCGGACACGAGCGACCCGTCGGCGCTGAACGACGGACCCCATGCTTCGCCGCTTGGCCACCGGCTCGAGAGGAGCCTCCCCGTGGACGGATCCCACACCGCCAGCGTTCCGTCCTTCGCGGTGGTGGCGAGCTTGGAGCCATCCGGGCTGAACGCGACGTCGGTCACGTCCTCGTCGTTCCCTTGGAACGAGAGGACGCGGGCGCCCGTCTCCGCGTCCCTGATGTCGATCAGGCCCGAGTTCTCGGGGCCCTCGGTCACGAAGTCCCCTCTGGAACTCCAGGCGAGCAGCCCTCCCAGCCCAGGAACTTCCAGGTCGAGCCGGGACGCCTCCCAGGCACCGCCGCATCGATCGCGAGCCGCCTCCAGGGTCCACGCGTCAGCCGACCTGGGCCTCCCATTCCCCTGCCACCCCTTCGTCGAGGGAGACCAATCCGCTGACGGCCTGCTCTCCCACCGGGATGAACCCCATGTATTGCGTGGTCACGCCGCCGCGTGCCTGCATGAACGTCACCATCATCCCCTGATCGGAGGCTTGGACCCCGGTGAACGCGCCTACGCCGACCGTCTCCTGGCCGGTTGCGGTGTCCGTGGTAACGGTGTCAAACAGGTTCGTCGTGCCCCGGCGGGTCCACACGACGTCTGACTCGGCGATCGAGAGGGCCAGCCCGCTGGTCGGGTGTTCGTGCATGGCCAGACGGCCCGCGTTCGCGACGAAGTTCTGGAACCGGGGGAGCGCCACCATGCGGTCCATGCCGGCGACGGCGACCGTCGGGCTCCCGATCGTGAAGCCGACGAGCCGGTCGAGCCCCAGCAAGGGCTCGATGCTCGCCACGGGGCTCCCCGGAAGGAAGACCCCCGTAAGATTGGACAGGCCCGCCAGCGGCGAGACGTCCGTCACATTCGCATGGCCGATCCGCAGCTGCTCCAGCTTCGTGGCCGACCGGAGCGGCGAGACGTCCTCGACAGGCCCCTCGAGGCGGATCTCGACGAGGTTCGGCGCAGACCCCAGCGACTCGATGGCGTCCACCGTGGTCTTCTGGATGGACAGCTTCTCGAGGTCGGGAAGTCCGGCCAGTGGGGCCGGATCGATCGGGATGGCGAGACATCCCAGGCTGCTCAGGTTGCGCAGCCGGGGCGTGAAGTGAAGCGGCTTCAGGCTGGCCACGTCGGAGTTCAGGCAGACCAAGGTCAGCTCCGTGAGCTTCGACTCGGCTATCACCGACCAGGCCCGGCTGTTGAACATCTCCGCCGAGACCTCCGTGGGGAAGTCGCCCTCGAGCTGCTCGATCTGATGCTGCAGCGCGGTGCCCTGGTCGTCCTTCGGGATCTGGTCGAAGTTCACGAACTGGGGGATGAAGGGCGCCGCGATGTCGAGGAGCGCCTGGCGGTCCGCCTGCAGCGTCCCGGGGAGGTCCTTGATGTCCCACCACTGGGCGAAGCTCTCCGGCTGCACGTCGAACTCGTCCCGCGTGAAGTCCTGGAGCTGCGCGACGGCGTCGGCGACGGCCCGGGGGGCGCGTTCGAAGTCGCTGTAGCAGACGAGTGCGGCTTCCTGGATGATGGCGAGGTTCCGGGTCACGATGCGCTGCATCTCCTTGAAGCGGTCGAGCTGGCGGGGAGACAGCCGCATGGGGCCGTTCAAGACCTGGGAGATGCGGCGGCTGTAACCGGCGTGCCGCTCGAACTCGTCACTCAGCTGGCGCCGCGCTTCGACCACGCCCGCCGCGACGATAGGAGGGGGCGCGAACAACCCGAGCTCCTCCCAGGGGCTGGTGATGTACGAGAGCTGCGCCGGACCGTTCGGGGAGTCGAGGGGCGCGTCGGGATTCACCTGTGCGCTGAACTCGTCTCGTCCGTAGACCACCGCCGCATTGAGCGCGTCCAGGACCGCACCGGGGTTCTCCAAGGAGGCCACCAGGATCGGCGCTTGACCCGGCCCCGTCCCGAACACCGACGACAGCCTGCGGACGTCGCCCCCCAGCTGGAAGGCGTGGAGGCTGAGCGACGCCCGCTTCCCGAACTTCTGCGAGGCCATCCGCAACGAGGCCTCGACCTCCACCGGCGGGCCCTGGAACGTGAACTCGCCCGAGAACGCCTGCTTCTCCTCCCGAGTGGCGAACTCGACCTTCACAGAGACGAGCAGCTTCGCGCCGAGCGTGATCTGCGAGACGAACTGATGGCCGCACACGACCGGCCAATGCTCGCCGACGAACGTGTCGTCGGCCGCCGTGCCCTTCGCCGCGATGCCTTCGGGCGTCAGCCCGGCAGCCACTCCGGGGAATCGGAACTTGGCGTTCTTGAAGCTGATGATGTGGCTGTAGATCGTGACGTCGGAGTACTCCGACGACGTCGACTCGGACGCGAACGTCGCGGCCAGGCTTCCCGAGAACAGGCCGTAACGGGCCTTGCCGCCGACGTGGAATCCGAGCTCGGACGACGCGGCTTCCTGACTCATGCTCCGATCGAAGGTCAGCTGCGACTGCTGGTTGCCGGCGAATTCGACGCCGCCCCGGACGCATTGGCCGACGAACTCCTCCTGTTCGACGTTGTAGCCCTGACCGAGCGCGGCCTTCTCACTGAGACTCGCAGCCTGGAT
This sequence comes from Actinomycetota bacterium, assembly GCA_030774015.1. NCBI lineage: Bacteria > Bacillati > Actinomycetota > Actinomycetota bacterium. The sequence goes on from JALYLZ010000184.1 coordinate 3,019, forward strand.
CTCCATGCCCCCGCCTCCTCGATCGGAGCCGTTCCGTGTCGCCCCGCGCCATCACGGACGTTCCGACTACGGCGAGCCTAGTGGGGACCCCCGGAGCTGGCTAGGCCCGACCCTGCCGGGGAAGCGTCCCACCGTAGGTTCCAAGGATCGGCGAAAGAAGGGCACTAGGCTCACCTCGACCAATTGAGTGCTCGAGGCACAGGAGGTGAGCCCAGTGCGGGTTTCAGTTTGCGTCACGGTGGACGTCCCCACAACCACGTTCTCCGCCATCGAGGAGGCGTGCG
>JALYLZ010000185.1 GCA_030774015.1 Actinomycetota bacterium
GGCTCCGAGCGGCCGCCGTGGCCGCCGTGGCCGCCCGGCGCCGCCCGGTGTCCCCGCCGCCGCACCGGCCGGGAAGCGGTTGAAGACGTGAGGACGTGAAGCGGGGCCGGGTCTTCTTCGCCGTCGCCATCATCGTCGGGGCCCTCGGATGGGTGGCGGCGAAGGGGCTGACCAGCGCGCTCGTCTACTACAACACCCCCACGGACCTGCTCGCCAAGAGTGCGTCCGCGGTCGGGGAGCGGGCCCGCCTGGGAGGCCTGGTGGTGCCGGGCTCGGTGCAGGAGCACGGCGACGTCATCCGGTTCGTGGTCACCGACGGGACGAACCACATGACCGTGATCGACACGGGCGGCGTTCCCGCCCTGTTCCGGGCGGGCCAGGGGGTCGTGGTGGAAGGGCTCCTGGGGCGCGACGGCGCGTTCCACGCGGACACGGTCCTGGTCAAGCACAGCGGTGTGTACCGGCCGCCGTCGCCGGGAGAGACGCCGCACTCCGCGGACCTCGCCGGCACGTAAGAGGACGTCGAGTCGACGGTCCCGGGCGGTTGGAGTAGCCTGGCCTCGGCGCCCCCTGACCAACTTCCCAGCGAGCTTTCCTCGGAGGCGGCCGACCGAATGGACGAGTTGCTGGCTCTGCGCCTGCGCCCGCAGCAGGACGCGGCCAGGCGGGCGCGCCAAGCACTCGCCCCGGTCCTCGGGGCCCTCGACCCCGATATCCGGAGCAACGTCAGCCTGCTGGCCAGCGAGCTGGTGACATCGAGCGTGCGGAGGCTTGGGCAGCTCCCGGCGGAGACCATCGTGCTGCGGGTTGTCCGGCGGCCCACCGTGCTGCGGGTGGAGGTCCGCGACCCGGGGCCCCTGTTTCCGCCCCCGGTCTCCGGGCAGTCCTCGGGCTGGAGCATCCTTCAGGAAACCGGGCCGGCGGGAGATCCCACCGGCTGGGGGCTCTACATCGTGAATCGGCTGGCGTCGCGGTGGGGCATCACCGTGGACCGGGGAACGGAGGTCTGGTTCGAGCTCGACGTCCGAGACTAGGTCGAGCCGGCGGTCAGTTGCCCTCCCACGCCCCGGGCAGCGCGTTCGGCAACCACTGCCCGTACACGCCCTCGTTCAGGTAGCCCTTCATCTGCCACAGGGTCGACTCCGGCCCCCCCATCCGCGACAGGAACCGCTGTCCGTCCGGCAACCGCCACTCCGCCACCAGCCCCCACGAGACGAGCTCGGCCTCCGCCGTCGGCGCGTTGTCCTGGATGGCCTGGCTGATGTTCTCCTGCTCGCTACGAGCCATCGAGTCCCCCCGTCGGTCGCGTGTCATCGCCTGGCGCGGCACGGATCATTGCATCCGAGAGCCACTCGGTCACGCCGGGGAAGGAGCTACGTGCGCTCGATCCGCCACACCGACAGGTGCCACAGCAGGCGGCTGCCTCGGCGGCGCAGATTGAGCAGGCCCTGGGCCATGAGGCGGGCGGCCGCCTTCGACTTGGCCACCAGGTCGGGAAGAGGGAGCTCCCGCTCCAGGATTCGCTCCAGGTTGGCCGCGCCGAACAGACGCCGGGCGGCCTCGAGGACGCGGCTCTCCGCCTGGATGGTGCCCGTGGGCAGGTACATGCGCCCGCCCGGGGCCAGGCAGTCGCCGAGGCCCTCCAGCATGGCCACCGGCAGCTCCGATCCGGTGGGGCCGCCGGCCCGGCCGTCCGGGAACCATCCCGTCACCTCGGCCAGCTCGTCGGGGATCCCGGAGACGTCCCCGATCACGACGTCGGCGGCCACGTCGCGGACGGGCTCGAAGAGGTTCCCCTCCCGGAACTCCGTGCGGTGGGCCAGGCCCAGCCGGATCGCGTTCGCGCGCGAAGCCGCCACGGCCTCGGGCGAGGCGTCGCAGCCGATCACCCGGGCGGCGCCGAGGCGGGCCGCCACGAAGCTCAGCACCCCGCTCCCGCACCCCACGTCCAGGACGGTGTCGCCGGGCTCGATCTCCAGGGCCTGCGCCACCATCATGCTGGTGTGGGAGGGGGCGAACACGCGGGGGGGGACCGCCAGCGTGAACGGCCCCGTTCGGCCCCTCCAGTCGAACTGGGTGGCTCCGCTTGTGTCGTCCATCCGACAGAATGGTACGCCTCCGGAGCCCGGCGCACACGTCGAAGGGGGCCCACCTGCGCGGTGAGCCCCCTGGTCGGTTTCGTGGTCCGCCTCGTGCAGCGGCTTCCCGGCGGGCTAGCTGCTCGGTGCCGGGTGGAGCTCCCCACCCGTCGAGATCATCCGGAACGACCACCCGCTGGCCGTCTGGGGTGCCGACGGGGCCGCGGGCCCCTCGGCCGTCCGGGGCGCGGCCGGGGCCTGGGGCGCCAGGGCCGGAGCCACCGGCTGGTACGGGATGGGCCGGGTCACGCCCCCCGTTCCGACCAGGCCGGGTCCCCCGGAGTCCTGGTGGGTCGCGGTGCTCACCCCGGGCTGGGGATGCGGCACCGCGGTCGGAGTGGCGCTGCGGGTGAGCGTCCACACCAGCGCGCCCGCAAGCAGCACCAGGGCGACCACCGCGGCCATCCACGGCAGGGCCGGCTGCCGCCAGGTGCTCGGAGCCTGGATCTCCACCCTTGCGCTCATCGCTTCCTCCTTGGCCGTCGGCGAACGTTGGGCAGACCGTAGACGAAGCCCTCGCGGACCCTTGGTGCCGGGCGGCACGAGCGCGTTGTGCTCCTCGACACGCCAGCCGACGGGCGAAGTCTGCGGAGGAAGAAGGGGGCCGCGGCCGGCAC
>JALYLZ010000186.1 GCA_030774015.1 Actinomycetota bacterium
GGGCCAGAGCCCGCCGCGTCGTCGCCCGGCTCCCTCGCTCAGACGCGTTCCAGGTCGGCCTCGATGGCGGCCATCTCCTCGGGCGTCCCCTGGACCTTCGGCCCCTTGAACCACTTCCGGGCCGACAGCAGGTACCAGCCCCCTGCCAGGATGATGACCGACCCCACCGCGATCGGGGCGTAGTTCAGCGCGTCGATGGTGTGGATCCCCAACCCGCCGGGTGACAGCTGCGGCATCATCAGGACGATGCAGATGAACAGCACCCAGATGACGGCGATCCATCCGACCAGGTAGCTCCATCTGCCGAGGTTCCACGGCCCGGGCCTGAACTTGCTCCCCGCGATGAGGCGAAGGAACGTCGGGATCACGTACGCGATGTACAGGCCGATCACGGCGATCGCAGTGACGGCGTAGTACGCGGTGACGCTGCCCAGCCAGTAGGCCGGCGCCACCAGGAGCCATGCCGCCACGACGGCCAGCCAGATCGAGTTGGTGGGCGTCCTGGTCCGCTTGTTGATCTTGTGCCAGAACCTCGACCCTGGGACGGCCCCGTCACGGGAGAACGCGTAGATCATCCGGGAGTTCGCCGTCACCGAGGACATGCCGCAGTAGAACTGCGCGCCCATGATGATGAGCAACACGAAGATCGTGGTCCCCTTGCCCAGGGCGTCCAGGAAGATCTGGGCCGGCGCGGCGATGTTCGCGGTTGCCAGCTGGAAGCTCAGGGCGTGAACGTAGCCCGGCGCTCCCTGGACAGCGGTCCAGACACCGATCAGCAGGATGTAGCCGAAGATCACCGAGTACACGACCGACTTCCAGATCCCGTTGGGGCCGGAGACGTCCGCGGTGTGGGTCTCCTCGGTCAGGTGCGCCGACGCATCGTAGCCGGTCAGCGTGTACTGGGCCAGCAGCATCCCGATCAGGAAGATGTAGATGGTCGACCCGAAGAAGCCGTTGGAGAACCCCGTTCCGTTGACGAAGCCCGGGATGGTGCCCTTGCTCGAGGCGTGCTTGCTGAACGAGAAGATCGTGCCGAGGCTGGTGTGGTGGTTGGGAACGAAGATCACCAGCAGCACGATGATGAGCACGCCCAGCATGTGCCACCACACGCTGATGTCGTTCAGCAGGGCCACCAGACGGATCCCGAACGTGTTCAGCACCCCGTGTGCCGCCAGCACCCCCGTGTACGTCCCCACGAGGATCAGGCGTGTCACCTCGACGTTGAAGGCGATGTGCAGGAACGCCGCGATGAAGGCGGCCCCGCCGAAGTCGATCCCCGCCGTGATGGCGAACTGGCCGAGCATGTTGAACCACCCGGTCATCCAGGACCAGGCCGGGCCGCTCTTCCCCGGCGCGAGCTTGGCCGACCAGTAGTACAGGCCGCCGGCGGTCGGATAGCTCGAGCAGACCTCCGCCATGGCCAGCGCCACGAACGTCACCATGATCCCGACCAGCGGCCAGCCGTAGGCCGAGCTGGCCGGGCCGCCGGTGATCATGCCGAACCCGAACAGGGTCAGGCACCCCGACAGGATCGAGATGATGGTGAACGACACCGCGAAGTTCGAGAACGCTCCCATCCGCCGGGACAGCTCCTGCGCGTAGCCCAGCTGGTGCAGCCTCTCGACGTCCGTGCGCATCGGGCCCTCGCCCCGTGTGGCAACGCCGCCGTCGCCTCCGGGGCGCATGCCCCCCTCGTCCTGCGCCACTTCGACCCCTCCCCTCCGGTCTCGGCTCGCGGGCGTCCAGCGCGTATTTCGTTCCCCCGCCCGGTCCGCTGTCAAGCGGCCTGGCGGGCTACTCCGGCGTGATGTAGGCCGCCGTGATGCCTCCGTCCACCACCAGCGCGGCGCCCGTCATCAGCGACGAGTCGTCCGAGGCCAGGAACAGCGCGGCCCGGGCGACCTCCTCGGCCCTGCCGAACCGGCCGATGGGGATGTGTACCAGGCGGCGGTTCCGCCGTTCGGGATCCGCCAGCAGGTCCGCCAGCAGCGGCGTCTCGATGGGACCGGGACACAGTGCGTTGGCCCGGATGCCCTGGCGGGCGAACTCCACCGCGATCTCCCGGGTCATGGCCAGCACGCCGCCCTTCGAGGCCGTGTAGGCGATCTGCGGCGCGGCGGCGCCCATCAGCGCCACGAACGACGCCACGTTGATGATCGACCCGCCCCCCGACGCCAGCATGGCCGGGATGCCGTAGCGGCATCCCAGGAACACGCCTTTCAGGTTGACGTCGATGGTCAGGTTCCACACCTCCTCCGGCGTGTTCACCACCGAGTCGTCCTGTGGGTGGAAGATCCCGGCGTTGTTGTAGAGCACGTCGAGATGGCCGAACCGTTCCATGGCGAACGCCACCATCGCCTCGGCCTCGGCGCTGCGAGAGACGTCCGCGTGCACGTAGGCGGCCTCGCCGCCGTCGCCGGCGATCTCAGCGACCGTGGCTTCGCCCGCCTCGTCCGCCACGTCCGACACCACGACCCTGGCGCCTTCGGCCGCGAACAGCTGCGCCGCGACCTTCCCCATGCCGCTCGCGGCCCCCGTGACGAGGGCGACCTTACCCTCGAGCCGCACGCCGCTCCCAGACCTCGGGGTTGAGGAGGGTGGGCGGGCGACCGCCCTCCAGGGCGGTGACCAGGTTCTCGGCGGCCAGCAGCCCCATGGCGTCGCGGGTGTCCACGGTGGCGCTTCCCAGGTGCGGGATGACCACGGCGTTGTCCTGCTCCAGGAGCTCCGGGTGCACCTCCGGCTCGTTCTCGAACACGTCCAGACCGGCGGCGAAGATCTCGCCCGACTTCAGCGCCTCGGCCAGGGCGGCCTCGTCGATCACCGGCCCCCGCGAGGTGTTCACGATCACGGCGGTCGGCTTCATCCGCCGGAACTGCTCCGCGCCGAACAGGTGGCGGGTCTCCGGGGTCAGGGCCACGTGGATGGAGATGAAATCCGCCTCGCCCAGGAGGTCGTCCAGGTCGCGGTACTCGGCGCCGACGTCGCGCTCCACCTCGGCCGGAGGGCGGAACGTGTCGTAGTAGATGATCCGCATCCCGAACCCCTGCGCGCGCCGGGCCACGGCCTGCCCGATCCGGCCGAACCCCACGATCCCCAGGGTCTTGTGGTGGAGGTCCTGGCCCAGCATCATCTCGGGCCCCCAGATCCACTTCTGGCGGGAGCGCAGGAACCGGTCGCCCTCCGCCACCCGCCGGGCGGCCGCCATCATCAGGGCCCAGGCTGTGTCGGCCGTGGTGTCCGTGAGGACCTCCGGGGTGTTCGTGGCCAGCACGCCCCGGCGGGTGCACTCGTCGACGTCGATGTTGTCGAACCCCACCGCGTAGTTGGCCACGATCACCAGGTCCGGCCCGGCGGCGTCCAGGAACTCGGCGTCGACCTTCTCGGTGAGCAGGGTGACCGCGCCGGCCTTCCCGGCGACCCGGCGCAGCAGCTCAGCGCGAGGGATGGCCGTCTGCTCCTCCCACACGTCGGCGTCGCACCGCGAGGTGATGGCGTCCATGGCCACCCGCGGCAGCCGGCGCGTCACCAGCACCGGCCAGCGGCGTTCAACCATGCTTCGAGAGGTCCGGGAGCGTGGCCTCCACGGCCTCCAGCGCGTCGCGGATGTTCTGGATGGAGTTCGCGTAGGAGAACCGCAGGTACCCCTCCCCGTGGGCGCCGAACGCGGTGCCCGACAGGCAGGCCACGCCGGCCTCGCTCAGCAGGTGGGCCTCGATCTCCTTCGACGGGGCGCCGACGCCGGCCACGCTGGGGAACACGTAGAACGCTCCCGCGGGCTCCTGGCACGAGATGCCCGGGATGCCGTTCAGCCCGTCCACGATGACGTCGCGACGCTGGCGGAACTCCGCGACCATCTCCTGCACCGGCTCCCACGGCCCGTTCAGCGCCGCGATCGCGGCGTGCTGGCTGAACGCCGACGTGCAGGACACCGAGTTGATGACCAGCCGGGTCACCGGCTCCACCAGGTCCGGCGGGAAGACGCCGAACCCCAGCCGCCACCCGGTCATGGCGAACGTCTTCGACCATCCGTCCAGCAGGACGGTTCGGTCGGCCATGCCGTCGACATCCAGCACGCTGACGTGCGGCCCGTCGTAGCGGATGGCCCAGTACACCTCGTCCGTCAGCACGATCAGGTCGTGGGCCATCGCGATCTCGGCGATGCGCTCCAGGTCCTCGCGGGTCAGCGCGCTGCCGCACGGGTTGTGCGGCGTGTTCAGGATCAGCAGCTTCGTCCGGTCCGTGACCAGCGAGGCCAGCTCCTCGGGGTCGATTCGGAACTGGTTCCCCTCGCGCAGCGGAACGGGGACCGGCGTCGCGCCGGCGAACGCTGAGATCGACTCGTACATCGGGAAGGCGGGGTTCGGGTAGAGGACCTCGTCGCCCTCCTGGCACAGGGCCATGATCACGTAGAACATGATCGGCTTGGCCCCCGGCGTGACCACCACCCGGTCCGGCGTGGCGCTTAGGCGGCCGTTCCGTTCCAGGAACTCGGCCACGGCCTCGCGGAGCGGCGGGATGCCCGGCGCCGGCACGTAGTGGGTCTGGCCGGAGGCGAGCGCTTCTGCCGCGGCGTCGCGGATGTGCTGCGGCGTGTCGAAGTCCGGCTCGCCGATCTCCAGGTGGATGACCTTGCGGCCGGTGGCCTCCAGCGCCCGGGCCCGGGCCAGGACCTCGAACGCGGACTCGGTCCCCAACCGGCCCATGCGGTCCGCGAGCTGCATCGTTCGGAAGCTACGACCGCTCACTTCGGGCAGTCAAGTCGAACGGGGGGTGGGTGCGCCGGGGGTCGTCTGTCGTCCGTTCGCGTGTCGGGTCCCTGGTGGGTGGTGGCTGTCGCTGGTGGCCCGGTCTCCCTCCCCTCCCTGTGGGACGCCGTCGCCGGCGTCCGTAGTCGTGGTGTGTGGGCGGTTTGTGGGGCAGTTTGCGTCAGCAGCGTCAACGAGGGACGGGCGCCGTCCCCGGCAATCCCGACGCTAACATGCAGAAGCACAGGACGAAGGAGCAGGCGGATGCGAGTCGAGGATGTCGAGATCCTCACCGACGACCGGATCGGGCGGCCCTATGAAGTGTTGGGTCTGATCGAAGCTCGTGTCACTGCAGGGGCCGCCTGGAACAAAGCAAGGACAGTCGAGGACGTGAACTCGAAGCTGCGAGAGGTTGCCCTGCGGATGGGGGCCAATGCCGTACTCAACACACGCTACGAACGCGGGATTTCGATGACGTCGTGGAAGGCGCTTACCGCCCGGGGTTGGGCCGTCAGGGCGGAGAGCGTCGACAAGCAGTGTCCCTTCTGCGCTGAGACCATCAAGCGGGCGGCATCGGTATGTCGATTCTGTGGCCGTGATCTTCCACCTCAGCCCGAAAACTGACCCTGGGGGGAGCCTTCACTAAGGGCTGCTCGATGGCGGTCACCGAGAGCGGATCTGCGACTGGACATCAGGTTGTCCTGGGAGAGGTGAACATCGATCTCCGGGAAGAAGCGAGGCCGGACGGCTATCGACCGCTGGCGGCCGGATGGGCTCGTTCGATCTTCTTCCTCGTCCCACCGCATCCGAACTGGAGGTACCTGCTCACTGCAGCCAGGTGCCTGGATGGCGCCCACCGGCAGTTTGAACTGCTGCGAGAGGACCTCGAACGGTACACACCGAGCGTCGCCAGGGCCATGGATCTCGTGAACGAGGCGGAGCTCGCCATCATGGCGCTCCATCGAGCGTTGACGATGGCACAGTCGGTGAGCACGAGGGTCGGGATCAGCCGCCCCATGCCAGCTCGGATCGCGAGGAGGGCCAGGGGTATCAAGGAGTTGCGCGACTCCTTCGCGCACATCGACGAGCGGGCTGCCGGCATGAGGCGGGGTCGAGCGGATCCCCGGGACGTCATGCGGCTGTATCGGGGCGGTGCCGCGTTGCTCGACACACGGACCGTCAGATTCGGCCGATGGTCATTGTGCGTGGACAAGCCTGCGACCGACCTCATGGTTGAGGTTCGAGGGTATCTGCGGGCCGCTTGGCACGACCTTAGGAGGCTCCAAGGATGAACTGGTCGGCCACCGTCTTCGCCGCTGGGTTCAGGCGGCGGCCGCCGCTGTCATCGACTACGTGGAGGAGATGCGACGGATGAACGACCTCCAAGCCGAATCACCACTGCCTCGCGGGGAGTCGTCCCGCTATCTCACGGTCAGGGGGCGTCAGCGGGCGGCCTGGGGACCCACGTACCTTGGCGGGTGCTTGATCCGGGCTCCCCTCCCTCGCGACGGCATAGTCGGCTACCCTTCCGCCAAGTGAAAGGAGGAGCAGCGTGAGCGAATCGGAGGCCCGCCGGATGCCATTTCTCCGGGGCGAGGAGATCAAGAGTGGCGCTCTTGTGGCCGGTGAGACCCGCTTCACCAAGGTCATGGGGGAAACGACTGATGACGACCCTTCGGACCTTGGCCGAACGAACCTGAGTCAAGCTGCCAGCCGAAGCGTTCTCGCCGGCGAGACCAAGTTCACGAGGGTTGTGGGGGAGACTGCAGACGATGACTCGCGGGGGGGATTGCCGCACACCGCGGGCGAAGCTGTCCCGTTCATTGCTCTCCGTGCTCGCCTCGTGGCTGGACGCGTCTTTGGGGGAACGAGAGTCACCAGCGCCCCTGAGACAACCGACGACTAAGTAGGTCACTTGGTTGGCCGATCGAATGCGCCCTCAAGAGCATGGCCCGTCGGGACTGGTCTTGCTTGTCTCGCACACGAATGACGAGCACGGCGACCGAGTCGAAGAGCTCCTCCTAACGCGCGATCATGTACGTGTTAAGCGTGTTTCCCTCGCCGACCTCCCAGACCGCGGATTCGCTTGGCAGCCGGGGCCCGACTTCCGATGGGAAGGACGTCCCCTCGGAGGCTGCACAAGCGGGCTTTGGCGTAGGCCCGGTTTCCCGAGAACGGACCACTTCGATGCTCAGTACTCTCGATTCGTTGAAGGCGAAAGTGCTGATGCGTTCAACGGTGCGATCGCGACCTTGGGTATCAAGTGGTTGAGCACTCCGGACGCCATTCGTGCCGCAGAGCGCAAAGTTGCCCAACTTCAAGTCGCTCATTCTCTGGCGCTACCGATTCCCAAAACGCTAGTAACGAACTCCCAAACGGCGGCAGTAGGCTTCATTCGCAAGCAGAGGGAAGTGGTCGCGAAGCCAGTTCGGTATGGCCTTGTATCTGACGACCCTCCCATGGTGGCCTGGACCCGGCTCGTGACCGAGGCCGAGCTTCACAGGCTGGCCGGGCCACCTGTCATCCTCCAGCGATGTATTCGGGCCTCACGCCACTTACGGGTGGTCACTATCCGGGACGAGGTATTCGTTGCCAGCCTGAGGGCAGCAGAGGTGGACTGGAGGTCAAACGAGATCAACCATGAGCGCTTCCGGCCTGAGCCGGACGAAGCGTGGCCTTGTGTTCGGCAGGGCGCGACGGCATTGGCCGCAGCCCTTCAGATTGGCTTCTCCGCACAGGACTGGATCGTGGACAACTCGGGACGGCCCTTTTTCCTTGAGGTGAACCCAAACGGCCAGTGGCTCTTTCTTGACCCACTCTGGGATGGGAGGATCGGTGAATCGCTGGCGATGGCCCTTGAGCGCCTCGCTTCGGACGGATCATGAGCAATCCGTGGAGCCGCATCTTCTGGTTCCTTGTAGGCAATCAGAGTCGAGCGGAGGCGCTTGACGACACCCCAGATCCCAAGCCAGTCGCTTGGGTCCAACCGGGCGCAACTGCCGGTGTGATCGATTACGCTTTAGAGGCCGCACTTCGCAGCGCCGAAAAGGCGAACGCTGCAGTTGATCGGGTACAGGACAAAGCAGCAGCGCAGGTTGTTCTTGTCGTGGGTCTGGTCCCCTTTTCGGCAGCAGCCACAGGCCTGGCCATTGCCACGCACGGCGGCGCGGCAGGTCTGCGGCTCGGTGCCATCATCGCCTTCGGGTTGGCGGATGCCTTGCTGCTCGGTTCAGCCGTGATGGCATTCCTAGCCGCTGGCCTTGTGGTCACGGTTGGATTGAACATCGGCCGACTGAGCACGGCCTCCTCACCGAAGGAAGAGGACCTCAAGCGGACAGAAGCCCTGACTTGGCATAAGTCGGCTTGGAACGCGATGGTGACCGTGCAAAGGCGAGCAGGTGAACTGTTCCGTTCGAGGAGGCTTCTCCTGTGGGCGCTGTTGATCGCGGCTGTGGGGGCCAGCCTCCTGGGTCTCGCATCAAGCAATCATTAGGGGGCTAGCCATCGCGAGCGTTCTCCCTTAGCTTGCGCACCGTCGTCCGCTCGAACTCCAGCAAAGGGATGTTCAACTCCAGGTTGTCCTCGATCAGCTCGGCCGCGGCCCGCATGGCCTGGGCGAACCACGCCCGATGCTCGGGGTTCTTCCACCTCCTGAGCACATGCGCTGCCACCCGGCCCCGAGTCACCGACAGTCGTAGGGTCACCGAATATCGACGAAAAGCCGTAGTGACGCGTCCATTCACCGGCCAAGCCAACATATCCTCGCGCAGTAGCGACGCACGCGGGTCGCCTCCCCGTTGCTTCCCTCGATTCAGGTTGGCCCGCCCGGGTGGCAACTTCCAGGTCAGCCGCAACGCGGCGGAGGCGCCTGAACGCCAGGGCGATAGTTCGGATGCGCGGTGAACCAGTCCACGAGACCGGAGGCACACGAGTATCTTGTCCGTGCGAGACACGCTCTGGTTCTCAAGGCGGTAGCGACACGGCTGGGCGTTGGCATACAGTCAGGTAGGCGACTGGTGACCACGCTCATCTGAAACCCCCCACATCCGCTCACTGAAATCCACCACCTCCTGAGCCCGAGTTCCCCCAACGGAAGAGGGCTCCGCCCGATGCTGACGGTGATCAGGCCGTCGGATCGGAAGGA
>JALYLZ010000187.1 GCA_030774015.1 Actinomycetota bacterium
GGTCTCACCCGGGGCACTTTGGCGCTCTTCGGCTGCGGCCGGTCTATGGAGTTCGGGTATTCGTCACGCGAGCTGATATCCCTGTATACCTCCATCGGGTAGTATCCAGGGTATGGCGAAACAGAAGGTGACCATCACGCTCGACCGCTCGAAGGCTGACAACGCCCGGTCCCTGGTGGGGGCTCGCTCGACCTCTGAAGTCGTGGACATCGCTCTCGACCACCTCATCCGCGCCGAGAGGCTTCGGCATGACGTCGCCGCGTACCGCCGCCATCCGCCCACCCAGGACGAAGGCGAAATCGCGCTGCTGGCCGAGACATCGGGCATCGACGACGAAACCGACTGGGAGGCCGCGTACTCGGAGCCCGAAGCGTGATCGGCGCCGCGCCGCGCCGCGGCGACGTCTGGCTCGCCCGTCTCGACAAGGTTCGCCCCGTGATCGTGCTGACCCGCGACCCGATGGGGAGGGTGCTCCATGCGGTGATCGGCGCCCCGGTGACCTCCACCGTGCGGGGGCTTTCGACCGAGGTCCGAGTGGGCCCCGAGGACGGGGTGCGTGTGGATTCGGTGGCCAGCCTCGACAACCTGCAGCTCGTCGCCCGCTCCCGCCTCGTCCGTCTAGTGGGCCGGGCACGGCCGTCCACCATGAGCGCCATCTGCGCCGCCCTGGCCATCGCGGTCGACTGCGACCGGTAGCGCTACGGGCACTCACCCACGATTGCGTTCGGCTGTGCGCCAGGCCGAGGAGCCCGACCCTCGAATGACGCGCGTCGAACGTAACGAACGTCCGAGCACGCGGAACCCGCTTGGCGGCAACTCCGCGGGAATCGGATCGCCAGGGGCTCATCCCTCTTGCGCCCGATGCAACAATGCTTCGGTGCTGCCCGACATGGCGACGTCATGACGTCGCAGGTCGTGGGGCGCGAGGCGGAGCTGGCCGAGATCGAGGCGTTCCTCGAGTCGGTCCCGCGAGGTCCCGTCTCGCTCGTGGTGGAGGGCGAGGCCGGGATCGGGAAGACCACCCTGTGGCGGGAGGCCATCCGCCGCGCCGCGGCTCGCGGGTTCGCGGTCCTCACGTCCCGGCCGGCCGAAGCTGAGGCGCGGCTGTCGTTCGCTGCCCTGGCGGACCTCCTCGAACCTGTTTCCGCGGCCGCGTTGAACTCCCTCCCCAGCCCCCAACGCCACGCGCTCGACGTGGCGCTCCTTCGGGCTGAGGACGAGGGTTCTCCCGCAGAGCCGCGTGCGGTCGCCGCGGGGTTGCGTGGCGTCCTGGTCGCCATGGCGGCGAGCTCGCCGGTCCTGGTCGCGATCGACGACACGCAGTGGCTGGATGCGCCCTCCGCCAGCACGCTCGCGTTCGCGCTTCGCAGGCTGGAGGACGAACGCGTGGGCGTCCTCGCCGCTCGCCGGCCCACGACGCGTGATGCCCGCGTACGTCTCGAGCTCCCGGCGGCGCGACACATCGACGTCGTCAGGCTCAGCCTCGCCGCAATCCACGAAGTCCTCAAGCGCCGGCTCGGTCGCCCCCTGCCGAGGCAGCTCCTCGTGCGGCTGTATCAGGCGAGCGGCGGCAATCCCTTCTACGCGATCGAGATCGCCCGGGAAGCGCTCCACTCGGGCATCGGCCCCGGTGATCCGCTGCCGGTGCCGCGCGACCTCAGGCGGCTCGTTCGACGGCGGCTCGCGCGGCTCTCCCGACCAACCCAGGAGGCGTTGTTCATGGCAGCCTTACTCGGCGAGCCGACTCTCGCACTTCTTGGGACCGCGCTGGAGTCGGATCCCTTCGCGGCCTTGGAGGAGGCGGAGGATGCAGAGGTCATCGAGGTCCAGGGGGAGCTGATCCGCTTCACACACACCCTCTACGCGGCAGCGATATCCGCCGCGGCACCGAGGGAGCGGCGTCGGCGCCTCCACCGGCGGCTGGCGGAGGTCGTCGCGGATGTCGAGGAACGGGCCCGCGCGGAGATCGGCCGGATCGGCGTCCGCCGCGCACCCGCTGAGCTGACCGCCGGCGAGCTGGCGGCGACGGGGCTGACCAACCGCGAGATCGGAAGCCGCCTGTTCATGACGCGGCGGACCGTCGAGGACAACCTGGCCCGCGCCTACCGCAAGCTCGGCATCCGTTCCCGGGCCGAGCTCGGTGCCCGCATGGCCCCCTCGGAGGACATGGACCCCCTGTCCTGAGACCCGGGGGAGCCGGCAATCCACGTGGAAACAACAGGTGCCGCGGAGGCGCCGGGTCCCTAGCGTTAGAGGCATGGCCTCCGAGGTGACCGTGGCGACCTACATCGTCGAGCGCTTCTGGCCCGGCGTCGGCGACGAGGAGGTCGACCGGGCGGCCGGACGCATCCGCCGGGCCACCGCCGACCGGGCGTCGACGCCCGGCGCCACCGGGTTCGCCGGGTCCGTCCTGCTCCCGGGGGATGAGGTGTCTTCTTCCTGTTCGAAGGAGGTACGGTGGGCGTGATCCGTGCGGTGTGCGAGCATGCGGAGATCCCGTTCGAACGCGTCGTGGAGTCGGTGTGGAAGCCGTCGGGGGATCCAGGGAGGGAGACAGGATGAAGATCAACCGGGAACGTGGTGCGTGGCGTGTCGAGCAGAAGGTGGAAGGAGGAGCGATGAGACAGCTGATGCGGATCTTCGGCACCGGGGTGGTCCTGGTCGTGGTGTCCCTGGCGGCCGTTCCGGCGGGGGCGTCGGGGTTGGGGAGCTGGACCTCGGCCGCCTCCATGCCCACCCCGCGGGCCGCGCTGGCCGCGGCGGTGGGGTCGGACGACCGGATCTACGCGTTGGGAGGGTGTTGCGACAGCGTCACCGGCGACCTCCTGGCCACCAACGAAGCCTACGACCCCTCCACGAACACGTGGAGCTCGGCGGCGCCCATGCCGACGCCTCGCGACTTCTTCGCCGCGGCCCCCGACCCGGCCGGCCACATCTACGCCATCGGGGGATGCTGCACCGGCGGTTCCGACTTCACCGCCACGGACGTCTACGACCCTTCCACGAACACGTGGAGCTCGGCGGCGCCCATGCCGACGGCTCGGGAGGAGGAGGCCGCGGCTCTCGGGGCCGACGGCCGCATCTACGTGTTCGGCGGATGCTGCAGCGGCGGGGGCAATGTCCTGACCACCGTCGAGGCCTACGATCCGGTGCTGAACACGTGGAGCACGGCAGCGCCCATGCCCGCGGGACGGGCCGACCCGGGCGCCGTCGCCAGCGGCAACGTCATCTACGTCATCGGCGGCAGCGACGGGACCCACCATGTCAGCACCGTGCAGGCCTACAACACGTCCACGAACACCTGGAGCACCGTGGCCCCCCTCGCCGGCCCCCGCGACAACGTCGCGGCCGCCCTCGGGTCCGACGGCCGGATCTACGCGATCGGTGGATGCTGCGGTGCCGGCAGCTCGCCCCTCAGCACCGTGGAGGCCTACGACACCTCCACCAACTCCTGGAGCACGGTGGCTTCGCTTCCTGCCGCGAGGGACGAGCTGGCAGCCGCCTTCGGGGCCGACGGCCGCACGTATGCGATCGGAGGAAGCAATTCCACCTTCGATGACCAGGACAGCCTGTTCGCGTACACGCCCGGCGGCGCGTCGGTGACCGTCACGTCGGCGACCCCGGCCGCTCTGGGCCAGGGAGCGCAATCGGCCGTCGTGATCAAGGGAAGCGGCTTCCAGTCGGGGGCCACGGTGACCGTTTCCGGGACCGGCGTCTCGGTGCTCTCCACCACGCTGATCAGCCCCACCAAGGTGAAGGTCGTGGTCCAGGTTGCTTCGAACGCCACGGTGGGGTCCCGCAACGTCACGGTGACGAACCCGGATACCACCTCGGCCTCGTGCGTGGGATGCCTGACCATCGATCTGGCTCCCAACCCGACCTCCGCCGTTCCGAACACCGGCGCCCGGGGGGCTACCCTGAACGTGGACATCTTCGGCTCGGACTTCCAGGCGGGAGCCAGGGCCAGGTTCGGCCCGAAGATCACCGTGAACTCGACGACCTTCGTGAACTCGGGCCAGCTGACCGCCAACATCACGATCCTGGGGACGGCGACGACGGGGCCACGCTCGGTGGTCGTCGTCAACCCGGACAGGGGAATCGGCACCTGCCCGAACTGCTTCACCGTGACCTAGCGAGCGTGGGAACGGAGGCGGCTCGAGACGACGGGCCGCCTCCGTTTTGCCTCGACACCTCGCTCGGCGGGCCCCTATACTGGCTCGCGCATGAGTCACGCTGGAATCACGGGCGCCGGCGAGAGTCGGTGCCCTTTGTTCGGTAGGGATTCATCCCACGCCGACCGATCGAACGAGGAGGTGATGCGGGGTCTCGGTTGAACCGCGCATAAACGACAGGATCCGGTCGCCGCAGGTGCGGCTGGTGGGCCCGGACGGGGCGCAGATCGGGGTCGTCCAGACGCAGGACGCGCTCCGGCAGGCCCGAGAGCTGGATCTCGACCTGGTGGAGGTGGCAC
>JALYLZ010000188.1 GCA_030774015.1 Actinomycetota bacterium
CCGACGCGCCCTCCACCGCCGCCTCCACCATGTCCACGCCGCCCAGCGCGTGCACGGTGAGCAGCGAGGGGCCCAGCCGCCCGGCTCCCCGCGCGGCGCGGCCCACGGTGGTGGGGATGTCGTGCAGCTTCAGGTCCAGGAACACGGGGCCGTGCTGGCGGATCCGCCGGACCGCGGCCGGCCCCTCCGAGACGAACAGCTGGAGCCCGACCTTCAGCATCCCGGCCACGCCGGCCAGCCCGACCGCCAGGGCCTCGGCTTGGTCCAGGTCGTACCGGTCCAGCGCGACGATCAGCGGGTTGACGGACTGGCTCACGTGGCTTCCATGCCCACCGGAGCCGGGGCACGCAGCGAACCCATCCGGCCCCGGAGCTGCTCGGGGGAGGTCAGGCCGCGCTCGGCCAGCAGACGAGCCAGGCCCGCCGCGACCTCGATGGGGGCCTGTGGATTCCGGAAGATGGCCGTCCCGACCTGCACGGCGGAGGCGCCGGCCAGCAGGAACGCCGCGGCGTCCTCCGCAGAGGACACTCCGCCCGCTGCGAAGATGGCGGCCTCGGGAAAGGCCTGGGCCACCCGGTACACGGCGTGGAGCGCGACGCCGTGGATGGCGGGGCCGGAGATGGAACCCTTCACCGCGGCCAGCCGGGACTGGAACGTGCCCACGTCCACGGCCATCCCGGGAAGGGAGTGGATCAGCGTGAGGCCGGTCGCCCCGGCCCGGAGGCAGGCCTGGGCCACCTCCACCAGGTCCGGGCTCTCCGGGAGCTTCACGAACACGGGGACCCTGGCCAGGCGGGAGACCGCGCCGGCCACCTCGGCCGCACCGTCGACGCTGGCGCCGTACCACTGGCCGTCGCGCTCCCGGCTGGGGCAGCACGCGTTGGCCTCGATGGCGACGATGCCGGGCGCCCCTTCCAGGGCCATCACCAGCCGCATGAACTCGTCGATGCTGGATCCCGCCACGGACACGATGACGGGCATCCCGAGCTCCGCCAGGGCCGGCAGCTCCCGGCTCAGGAATGACTCGATGCCGTCGTTCTGGAGCCCCGTGTCCCACAGGAGCCCGGACGGGGTCTCGGCGATCCGGGGAGACGGGGTGCCACGGTGCGGGCGCATCGTGATGCTCTTGGTGACGACGCCTCCGAACCTCCCCACGTCCGCCAGCTGGGCGAGCTCCGGCCCGAAGCATCCAGACGCCACGACCACCGGCGTGGGCAGCCGCACGCCCCCCACGTCCACAGCCAGCGAGAGCGCTTCCGTGCTCACCGGCCGGCTCCTCGGGAAGCCGTGGCCGCGCTCATGGCTGGAGGACCGGATAGCCGTAGGGCGGCGTGGGGAGGACATCGTCCCCCTGCACCGGCGGGAATCCCTCCGGCGGCGTGGGCATGGGCTCGCTGGTCCCCCACCGGTCCCACAGGATCCGCGCGGCGTTCATGGCCGGCCCGTCCACGCAGGCCCGGAGGTGGTCGTACGTCTTCCCGTCCCGCCTGGCCACCGGCACCACGCATCCCCAGCACAGGCCGGTGCCGCACGCGATCTGCTCCTCCACGGCCACCTGGGCCGGGAGGGACCGTTCCCGGCAGAACTCGCCCACGGCGCGGAGCATGGGTCGGGAGCCGGCCGCGTACACGACCTCGGTGCCGCACCGGGCCACGAGGGCCTCCAGCACGTCCGTGGCCCGCCCCGTCTCCCCCGCCGAACCGTCCTGTGTGACCACCGAGATGATCCGGGACATCCGCTTGGCGTCGATGGGCTTCAGGACGTGGTCCTGGCTGCTCGCCGCCATGATCATGTCCACGCGCTGGCCCTGGGCGATCAGCTCCTCCGCCAGGAACAGCAGGGGCGCAGCACCGTAGCCCTCCATGACCAGCAGGCAGTTCACGTGCTTGCGCGGGTAGGAGAACGGCCGCCCCAGCGGGCCGATCACGTCCAGGAACTGGTGGGCCTTCACCTCTGCCAGCCACGCCGTGCCCGGCCCCCGGGGTTCCAGGACGAACTCGAGGGTGCCGGCCCACCCGCCGCGGCGGGAGGTCTGGTGCACGTAGAACGGCCGGCGAAGCAGGGACGACCGCTCGTCGGGCAGGGCCACCTCGATGAACTGCCCGGGGCGGGCCCGCTCGGCGATCTCGGGGGCCACGAGCGTGATGGACACGTACGCGCCGCCCCGCCGAGAGGAGAGGACCTCGCAGCGGGACTGGATCACGGCCCCCCGCCCCCCCGGCTCGGACGGGACACCGGCGTGGCCTCCGAGCCCTCGAACGCGAGCTGTCCGGAGGCCGTCAGGTCGCGGTGGTATTCCTGGAGCGAGCGCGGCCCGTCGCGGTGGGCCTGGAGGGCCTGGATCCCCTGGACGGCCGCATCGGCGCCGGCCAGCGTGGTGATGCACGGCACCCGGGCCGCGGCTGCGGCGGTCCGGATCTCGTAGCCGTCGGTACGGGGGCCACGACCGAACGGAGTATTGATCACCAGATCGACCTTTCCAGCTCGAATGTGGTCTACCACGTTTGGCCTGCCCTCGGACACCTTCAGGACCCGGTTGACGGGCAGGCCGGCCCGCTGGAGGACGGCGGCCGTGCCGCTCGTGGCCATGAGGCGGAACCCCAGCTCGGCCAGCCGCTTCGCGTGATGGAGGACTCCCCGCTTGTCCCGCTCCGCCGCCGAGATCAGCGCGGTCCCGCCCCCCGGCAGTCCCGCCCCCGTCGACATCAGGGCCTTGGCCAGGGCCGGCCCGAGTGTCGCGGCGATGCCCATGACCTCGCCGGTCGACTTCATCTCCGGCCCCAGCAGGGTGTCCTGCCCCGGGAACCGGCCGAAGGGCAGCACCGCCGCCTTCACCGCCGTGTGCGACAGGTGGCGGTACCGGGCGGTTTCCGGCACCATCCCGGCCGCCACCAGCTCGGACAGGCTCCGGCCCGCCATGACCAGCGACGCCACCTTGGCCAGGGCCACCCCGGTGGCCTTGGACACGAAGGGAACGGTCCGGGAGGCGCGCGGGTTGGCCTCCAGGACCCACACCCGTTCGTCCTTCATGGCCATCTGCACGTTCAGCAGGCCCCGAACGTCGAGGGCCCTGGCCAGCGCCCGTGTGATCTCCTCGATCCGGTCCAGCTGGTCCTCGGACAGGGTGGCCGGCGGGATGACGCACGACGAGTCGCCGGAGTGGATCCCGGCCTCCTCGATGTGGTCCATGACCGCCCCGATGAACACGTCCCGGCCGTCCGCGATGGCGTCGACGTCGACCTCGACGGCTCCCTCCAGGAACCGGTCGATCAGGACGGGGTGCTCCGGCGAGGCGTCGGCGGCCGACCGGACGAACCCCTCCAGCTCGTCCTCCCCGTACACGATGTCCATGGCCCGCCCACCCAGCACGTAGGAAGGCCGGACCACCACCGGGTAGCCGATCTCCCTGGCCACCCGGCGGGCCTCGGCCAGGTCCCGGGCCTCGCCGTGGGGAGGTGCGTCGATCCCGAGCTCCCCCAGCAGCGCGGCGAACTTGCCCCGGTCCTCCGCCAGGTCGATGGAGGCCGGGCTCGTCCCCAGGACCCGGTATCCCTCCTGTTCCAGGACGTGGGCCAGCTTCAGCGGCGTCTGGCCGCCCAGCTGGACGATGACGCCCTCCGGCCGCTCCGCCTCGCACACGGCCAGCACGTCCTCCGCCGTGAGCGGCTCGAAGTACAGCCGGTCACTGGTGTCGTAGTCGGTGGAGACGGTCTCGGGGTTGCAGTTGACCATCACGGTCTCGAACCCCGCTTCGCGCAGGGCGAACGCGGCGTGCACGCAGGCGTAGTCGAACTCGATGCCCTGCCCGATCCGGTTCGGCCCCGCCCCCAGGATCACGATCCGGGGCCGCTCCGCCGGCCGCACCTCCGTCTCTTCCTCGTAGGTCGAGTAGTGGTACGGCGTGCGCGCCGCGAACTCCCCGCCGCAGGTGTCCACGGTCTTGAACACCGGCCCGACGCCGAGCCCGCGCCGCCGGCGCCGCACCTCGGCCGTCGTCGATCCCGTCAGCACCGCGATCCGCGAGTCCGAGATCCCGACGCGCTTGGCCCGCAGAAGCTCTCCAGCGCCCAGATCCTCCAACCGGCGTCCTCGGAGAGCAGCGGCTTCCTCGGCGATCTCCGCGATCTGATCCACGAACCACGGATCGATGGCGCTGGCCGTTGCCACTTCGTCGACGGAGTGGCCCTCTTGGAGGGCTCGCTCGACGAGGAGGAGGCGGGCCTCGGTGGGGGCAGCGATGAGGTCGAGCGTGGCTTCGGCCGGGGCGGCGGCGGGTGCGAGGACCTGGGCCCCACCGCTCCCGGAACGCGAGGGGGGGACGTCTGCGGCTCCTTCGGCCCCTACCGCGTTCCTCCACGGTTCCCCCCGGCCCTCGCCGGCCGCCGCTCTCCCCACCTCCAAACCCAGCTCGAAGCCCGAGCGCTCCAGCGACCGGAGCGCTTTGCCGAGCGCTTCCTTGAACGTTCGGCCGATGGCCATCACCTCGCCGACGGATTTCATGGTCGTGGAGAGCGTTCGGTCGGCCTGGGGGAACTTCTCGAAGTCGAACCTGGGGATCTTCACGACCACGTAGTCGAGGGTTGGCTCGAATGCTGCTGGGGTCTCACCGGTGATGTCGTTCTTGATCTCGTCGAGTCGGTACCCGACCGCGAGCAACGCAGCGATCTTCGCGATGGGGAATCCCGTCGCCTTTGACGCGAGGGCTGAGGATCGGCTGACGCGCGGATTCATCTCGATGACGACCGTGCGGCCGGTGGCGGGGTCGACGGCGAACTGGATGTTGGAGCCGCCGGTTTCGACGCCCACGGCCCGGATGCAGGCCAGGGCGTGGTCGCGCATCTGCTGGTACTCGCGGTCGGTGAGGGTCTGGGCTGGGGCGACCGTGATGGAGTCGCCCGTGTGCACGCCCATGGGGTCGACGTTCTCGATCGAGCAGATCACCACGGCGTTGTCCGCGCCGTCGCGCATGACCTCGAGCTCGAACTCCTTCCAACCCGCCAGGGACTCTTCCACCAGCACCTCGCTGATCGGGCTCTCGGCCAGGCCGGCCGCAGCCACCAGGGTCATCTCCGGCGACGACGCGGCCAGGCCGCTTCCCCCTCCGCCCAACACGTACGAGGGCCGCACGATCACCGGGTAGCCGATCTCCGCCGCCACGGTGAGCGCCTCCTCCAGCGAGTGCGCGAACCCCGAGCGCGGCAGCGGCAGCCCGGCCTCTGTCATGGCCCCCGCGAACGAGCGCCGGTCCTCCGCCCGCCGAATCGCGTCCAGGCCAGCCCCGATCAGCCGAACACCGAAGCGTTCCAGGACGCCTGCTTCGGACAAGCCGACAGCGAGGTTCAGCGCCGTCTGCCCGCCCAGGGTGGGAAGCAGCGCGTCAGGGCGTTCCCGCTCGATGATCCGAGCAACGGAATCGACCGTGAGCGGCTCGATGTAGGTCGCGTCCGCGAACTCCGGGTCCGTCATGATCGTCGCCGGATTCGAGTTCACCAGCACGACCCGGAACCCCTCACGCCGCAGCGCCAGGCATCCCTGCGTGCCCGAATAGTCGAACTCGCAAGCCTGCCCGATGACGATCGGCCCGGAGCCGAGCACCAGGATCGACTCGATATCGGTCCGTCTAGGCATGAGTCATGAGCTCCCGGAATCGCTCGAAAAGGTATCGAGCGTCATGCGGACCAGGCGCGGCTTCCGGGTGGTATTGCACGGAGAACCCAGGCACATCCAAGCAGCGAAGCCCCTCCAAGGTGCCGTCATTGAGGTTCCAGTGCGTGAGCGCGACCCGGCCGAAGGGAGAGCCCGCTACCGACGTGGTCGGGGGCCGGAGGACCTGGGGCCCTCCCAGGTCC